>DATLBG010000050.1:0-11335 GCA_035527035.1 Gemmatimonadaceae bacterium
GCCGCGGCTAGACGAAGAAGAATCGACATCAGATGACCACAAGCTCCTGTAGGAAAACGAACCGGTTCAGTAATCGACGGGCCGCAAGTACGACTCGCCGATCGCGGCGGTGCTGATCATCGCCACGGTCGGCAGCTTCCGCTTCCAGTGGGTGGACGACAGCCGCTTGTTCACGACCTCGACCTCGCCGGCGTCGAATCCGCGCGACACAATCTCCTCGGGGCGGTAGCCGCTCACCAGCCAGTTGAGGATCTCGTCCGCCTTCGCGTACGTGATCCCCATGTCGGCTTCGTCGGTCTGACCTTGTACCAGATCGGCGGTCGGAGGTTTCGCCAGGATGGCTTCCGGCACTCCGAGGTGCCGGGACAGCGTGATCACCTGCGTTTTGAGCAGATCGCCCAGCGGATTGATCGGCGGCGTGTCGTCCGCGTGCCAGGTGAAGTAGCCGAACAGCCGCTCGGTCTTGTTGCCGGTGCCGATGGGCAGCGCGCCATGCTTGGCTGACATGTCGAACAGCGCGATCATCCGCATCCGCGCCATCACGTTCCCCCGCCGCATCGCGTCGGCGCCGGGCTCGTTCTTGAGGTATCCATCCACGGCGTCGGTGATCTCGATGGTCTCGGCGCCTATCCCCAGATCGTCGATCACGAGCTGGGCGTGCGCCAGGCTGTCCGCGCTGGAAGCCTGATATGGTAGGCGCACCGCGATCACGTTCCCCGGCCCGAGCGCGCGCGCGGCCAGATACGTCGAGCAGGCGGAGTCCACTCCGCCCGACAGCGCGACCACGACCTTCCTGAATCCGCGACGCTCCATCTCGTCTCTGAGAAATGCAACCAGCCACTCCGTCGTGAGCCGGGGATCTATCTCGATAGGGGGCGGGGCGAGCGGTCGCTCCTGGACGCGTGTTACCTTGAGCGCCCCTTTCTTACCGTTGCTGGCCGCTTTGCTCTTCACCGCCTTAGCGGACTTTGCCTTCGCAGCGGCGGGCTTCTTCTTCGCCTTGTCGTACTGCAGATCCACCGGATCCCCGCGCTTGATAGCCTGCACGTTCTCGAGCATGTGCGGCAGCAGTGTCTCGAAGTCGCTGAGCAGCGGCATGTCGGACCGTGCCCGCGTCACGTCGGTCATGTCCACGCTGACGCTCACGATGCCTTCGTCCCATACGGGACCGCGCGCGCGGATGTCGCCCTTGGGTCCGACGATCACGGAGCCGCCGGTAAGCAGCTTCCCGCCCTCGCTCCCCACGAGCTGCGCGATGGAGACGTACATCCCGTGCTCCTCGGCGATGTCGCGCGCGAGCCGGTCCCACCTGTCGAGCGTCGCCGGACCGGGCGCGGGGGCGTCGCCGGCCTCCCGCGGCCACGGCCCGCGCCCCGGCGACGCCGAATGAATCAGCAGGATGCGCCCGCCGTCGAGCGCGGCGATCGTGCCGACGAAGCTGTGCCATGCATCCTCGCACACGACCATCGCGACGCGGCCGACGGGCGTATCGAACGCGCGCAGCTCCAGGCCGCGGTCCACGAACCGCTCTTCATCAAAGAGACCGTATGTCGGGAGGAACAGCTTGCGGTGCACGTGCCGGATTACCGGACCGTCTCCGCCGACCGTGACGTACAGCGCGCTGTTGTACAGCGAGTTGTGGAACAGCTCGTAGAATCCGATCGCGACGTCGAGCGTGCGGGAGCCGCCGGCCGCGTCGGTGTACGCGCGATGCAGATCGGCAGCGAGCGTACCGGCGCTCACCGCGACCTCCCGCACCCCGCCTTCGACGAAGTAGCCCGTCAACGCGGTCTCCGCGAAGTGCACGATGTCCGGCCGCGGATCCAGCGCGTCGAGCTGGGCGAACAGCGGACCCAGCCGCTCGACGCTCCCGGCGTAGTCGCCCTTGCGGGGTTTGAACTGCACCGTTGCCAGGTGTACTAGTGAGGGCATCAGGCGAACATTATATGACACATCCAACCGGCGCACCTGTGGCAATGCACGACATCAAGATCCAGCTATCTGCCGCGGTTTGCGGGGCACTCCTGTTTCTGCCCGCGCCCGCGCCGGCGCAGCAACGGGAGCCATGGCAGATCATCACGCCGCCGCAGGCGTCGCTGGTTCTCGCGCGCGACGGCTCGCTGATCGGCGAGGTCGGACGCGAGCGGCGCGTGAGCATCGCCCTCGCTTCGCTTCCGCCGTACGTCGGTCAGGCTTTCGTCGCGGTAGAGGATCAGCGCTTCCATCAGCACGACGGCGTGGACGTGGTCGGCATCGCCGGCGCCCTCAAGGACAACCTGCTCGGCGAGAGGCGCGGGGCGAGCACCATCACGCAGCAGCTCGTCGGCAACATGCACCCGGACATCATCGATCGCACGGACGTCTCGCTCGGGCGCAAGATCCGGGAGCAACAGGCGGCGCGCGAGATGGATCGCAGATACACCAAGCAGCAGATCCTCGAGGCATATCTCAACCAGATCGACTTCGGGCACGGCTGGTTCGGCATCGAGACGGCGGCGCGGCACTACTTCGGCAAGCCCGCGGCGCGACTCACCGTCGCGGAGGCAGCGACGCTCGCGGCGGTGCCCAAGGGTCCGGCGCTGTTCGACCCGCTGCGGAACCCCGACCGCGTGCGCACCCGCCGGAACATCGTGCTGCAGCTCATGGCGGAGCAGCGATACATCTCCGCGGCGGACGCGCGCGCCGCGCAGAGCTCGCCGCTGCGGCTCGCGCCCAATCTCGGCATGTCCGCCCCCGCGCAGAACTTCGTAAACGTCGTGCGCATTCAGGCGACGCGCGCGGGGGTGCCGGTGATGAACGGCGGGTACCGCATCTACACGTCGCTGGATCCGGGGCTGCAGAATGCCGCCGTGGCCGCCATCGAAGCTGAAGCCACGGCGTTCGAGAGCAGGCCGGGCTACCGGCATCCGACGCGCGCGACGCACCAGACCGGAGCGCCGAATTATCTGCAGGGCGTTGCCGTCGCCATCGATCCGTCGAATGGCGACGTGCGCGCTTTGGTCGGCGGCCGCGACTACGAGGATTCGCAATTCGATCGCGCGGTGGATGGAGAGAGACAGCCCGGATCGGCGTTCAAGCCGATCGTTTACGCGGCTGCACTGAGCAGGTCGTTCAGCCCGCTCACGATGGTAGCCGACACGGCTATCTCGATCCGCCTGCCCAACGGGACGTACTACAGGCCGGACAACTCCGACCGTCGCTTCCTGGGTCCGCTCACGCTGCGCGAGGCGCTGGCGAAGTCGCGCAACGTTGTCGCGGTTCAGCTCGCGGTCGAGCTAGGGATGGACTCGGTGATAGCGATGGCCCGGCGAATGGGAATCAGCTCCGCGATCGCGCCCGGTCCGGCGAGCGCGATCGGCGCGTCAGTCGTGCAGCCCCTCGACATCGTGGCCGCGTTCACCGCTTTCGCCAATCTGGGGACTCCGATGGAGCCCCGCTTCATCCACCGGATCGAGGACAGCCGCGGTCAGGTCGTCTATTCCGGCCCGGTCAGGGCGCTGCCGCCGGCCATGGACCCCCGAGTCGCCTTCGTGGTTCGGGAGATGATGCGGGACGTTGTGGATCGGGGCACGGCGACCAGCGTCAGGCGGTTCGTACCCTCCAGCGTGCCGGTGGCGGGTAAGACCGGCACGACCAACGACAACACCGACAGCTGGTTCATAGGCCTTACGCCTGACATAGTGGCAGGAGTCTGGTACGGATTCGACCGGCCAACCCCCATCAGCGGAGCCGCTGCGGGCGGATCACTGGCGGCGCCGGCCTGGGGCCGGATGGTGGCGAACCTGTATCGGAACAGGGCTTCGGGCCAGGAGTGGACCCCGCCCCCGGGGGTGATTTCGGGCGCGGCGGAGCGCGGAACCGGCCTGCTGGCCACCGATCTCACTCCCCCGGACCGCCGCTACATGGAGTACTTTGTAGAGGGAACGGAGCCGGAGGGGCTGCGGCTGGACGCTTGGCGGGTGCTCCGATGGGGCCCTCTCCAATAAACGCTTGCTGCCTTCCGCCTCCCGTTCTACATTGACAAACCCGTTTTGTCGCGCGCGCTCGTATGGGTCGGGCGTGGGCCTCGAGGCAACCCCTTAGGAGTCGAACAGTATGTCGAATCGCATCGTCACTCGTTATTCCAGTTTGTTGCTTGCTGCATTCGTCTTCGCGGGCTGTCAGGACGACGAGCCCACAGGAATTGACACCCTCCCGTTTGATATCTCGCCGATTGCGTTCGCGGTTGATCAGGGCGCGACAAAGCAGATGAAGATCACGGGCGTCGCCATGGCCGACGTCACTTGGGAGTCGTCGAATCCGGCGATCGCAACGGTCTCGTCCACGGGCCTGGTCACGGGCGTCTCGGTTGGGGGTCCGATTGCAATCACGGCTCGCTCGAAGGCCAATCCGACGACGGACCTCGCTTCCGCGACGTTCCAGGTGAACGCAGTGCTCGCGGCAACCGTCATCCAGCGGAATACCGACAACATCATCTCGTTATCGGCCGGAGCGGCCAACCGGGTCTTATATCGCGTCTTCATCCCTGAAGGCACGACGAGCGTCACCTTCCGCCTTCTTGGCCCGAACGGCGACGCCGATTTCTTCGTCCGCTTTGCCGCGGCGCCTACTGTTTCGTACTCGTCGGCCAACAACACCTCCTCGCGCTGCGGCTCCTTCAACGCGGGGACCAACGAGATCTGCACCTTTGCCAACCCTGCGGAAGGCACGTGGTACATCCTCGTTGACCCGTACGAGTCGTTCACGGACGCGAATCTGAGAGTCAGCACGACGCCTCCGTGATCTGACGCAGATCTGAAAACTCAACGGGCCCCGCGAAGTCGCGGGGCCCGTTTTGCATTCGGCACTTTGGCGGCGGATCAGGCAACAGCCTCCAACGGCTGCGCCGGCTCTTCGGGTTGTACCAGCGCGATGTCGAGCACCTGGCTCAGAGTCTCCACCGGATGGAAGGTCAGCAGGCTGCGCACCTCTTCCGGGACGTCCTCTATGTCTCCCTCGTTCGCCTTCGGGATGATCACCGTGGTGATCCCCGCGCGGTGCGCGCCGAGCACCTTCTCCTTTAGTCCGCCGATCGGCAGCACGCGCCCGCGCAGCGTGATCTCGCCTGTCATCGCTACGTCGCGCCGCACCGGCCGCGCAGACATCTCCGAGACTAGCGCCGTCGCGATCGCGATTCCCGCCGACGGCCCGTCTTTGGGGATGGCGCCAGCGGGAACGTGGATGTGCGCCTCGATCGCTCCGAGGCGATCGCGCGGGATCCCGAGATCGGACGCGTTGTTTGTCGCGTACGTGAACGCCGCGCGCGCCGACTCCTTCATTACATCGCCGAGCTGTCCGGTGAGAATCAGCGATACGGCGCCGCCGGGCCCGGCCTGCTCGCTGTCGTTCTGGCGATTGCCGTAGAATCTGCGAATCGACGCTTCGACGAACATGATGTCGCCGCCCATCGGCGTGTAGTACATCCCGGTCGCGATGCCGATCTCGTTCTCTTCCTTGGCGTGCTCCGGATGCACCTTGGGCCGGCCGAGCAGGTCGCGGACCTCGTCCAAATCGATCTTTCCGGACACAGTCTCTCCGCCCGCGATCTTGCGCGCCAGTTTGCGCGCGACCGCGCCGATCTGGCGCTCGAGCTGGCGCACGCCGCTCTCGCGCGTGTGCCCGGAGATGATCGAAGCGATGGCTCCGTCGCTGATCTCGATCTTCTTGTCCGACAGTCCCGATTCCTCGAGCTGCCTCGGCAGCAGATACTTCTTCGCGATCTCCAGCTTCTCGCGCTCGGTGTAGCCCGCGAAGTCCACGACCTCCATCCGGTCGAGCAGCGGACCCGGAATGCTCTGCAGCAGGTTCGCCGTGGCGATGAAGATCACTTCGCTGAGGTCGAACGGAACGCCGAGGTAGTGGTCGGTGAACGTGTCGTTCTGCGCGGGATCGAGCACTTCGAGCAGCGCGCTCGCGGGATCGCCCTGGAACGACACGCCGAGCTTGTCCACTTCGTCGAGCAGAAAGACGGGGTTCTTCGTTCCAGCTTGCTTCATTCCCTGGATGATGCGGCCGGGCATCGCGCCCACATAGGTGCGGCGGTGTCCGCGGATGTCGGCCTCGTCGCGTGCGCCGCCGAGCGCGACGCGGACGTACTCGCGACCCAGCGAGCGCGCCACCGATTTAGCGATGGACGTCTTGCCGACGCCGGGCGGCCCGACGAACAGCAGGATCGGCCCCTTCGCCATCGCGCGCGACTTCGCTTCCCTGGTATCCGTGATCGTCCGGTCGTCGAGATCGCTGGTCTTGAGCGCGGGCGTCGCTTCGTCCCTGTCCGGCAGCAGAGTTGAAGCGGGGACTTCGCCCACCTCTTCGACTTCCTGGGCGACCTGCTGCGCGCGCAGCTGCCTGACCGCGAGAAACTCCAGCACGCGGTCCTTCACGTCTTTCAACCCGTAGTGATCTTCCTCCAGCACTTCGCCGGCGTGCAGTAGATCGAGCTGGTCGTCGGAGCGCTCGCTCCACGGGAGCTCCGCGATCCACTCCAGATACGTGCGGATGACCTGCGCTTCCATGGACTCGCGGCCGGCGCGCTCGAGTCTGCCCAGCTCGCGCTCGACTTCCGCGCGGGCTTCCTTGGGGAGCTCGAGCTTGGTCAGCTTCTCCCGCAGCTCGACGATCTCCTTGGCCTGGTCGTCGTCGCCCAGCTCCTTCTGGATCGTCTTGAGCTGTTCGCGCAGATACATCTCGCGCTGACGCTCGCCGAGCTCTTCCTGCACCTGGGACTTGATCTCTTCCTGGGCCTCGAGCAGCCCGACGTGCCGCTGGATGTGGACGAGCACGCGGCGCAGCCGCTCTTCGACGCTCAGCGTCTCCAGCAACCCCTGCTTCTCGGGGACCGGGAGATCTATGTAGCCCGCCACGAGGTCCGCGAAGCGGCCCGGGTCGGTGACCGATTCCAGAACCTGATGCACGACTTCCTCGGGCAGGCCGCGGCGCTCGCCGAGGTCGGCCGCCCGCTCGCGCGTCTCCTTCTCCAGTGCCACGAACGCAGGATCGTTCTCGTCGAGCGGCGTCATCTCCTCCGCCGGCATCACGACCGCGGCGAGGAAGCCTTCCGTCGTGGTGTACTGCAGGGCCGTAGCGCGCTGCTCGCCCTGGAGCAGCAGTTGGACTCCGCCGAGTCCGCGCTGGATCTGCCCAATCTTGGCGATCACGCCCATCGAGTAGAGGATGTCGGCGGTCGGCTCGTCGCTGTTGTCGCGCTGGGCGACGGCGAACACGAGGCGGTCTTTCTTGAGGGCGGACTCGATGGCCCGCAAAGTCCCGGGCCGGCCCGCAGCGATGGGGGCCGTGAGTCCCGGAAAGATCACCGTTCCGCGCAATGGCAGGACGGGCATTGTTTGACGTTCGGTCACGATTGAGCCTTCCCGTAACTGGACAAGTTTTCGGATTTTGGTTTGTGGTTTGCGCGACTCAGCGAGCTATCTCGCCCAGCCGGCCAAAAATCCATGAACCAAAATCCTGTTGTCGTGCGTAGTTAGCAGGATTCGCACCCGATGACATACGCCAATCAGGCGGTCGAGGCAAGCAAACAAGAGCCGGAATGGCGGCATGGCCGCCGTATCGGCTCCGTCCTGTTCAGCCAGTGTCCTCCGTGCTACGTTAGGCCTGTTGGGCCCTACTTTAACGTTCCCGGCGAGACATAGTGACTGAACGCGGTCTGACTACGTCCGATTTCGAGCTCCGAGCCCAGGTAGACAGAGCGCTTTCTGCAAACTACGAGCTAGCGGAGGAGATCGGCCGGGGCGGAATGGGGATCGTGTATCGCGCCCGCGATAAACGATTGAAGCGCACGGTCGCCGTGAAGCTGCTGCCGCCGGAGCTGGCGTTCCGCTCCGACATTCGCACGCGCTTTCTGCGCGAGGCCGAGACGTCGGCGCAGTTGAGCCATCCGAACATCGTTCCGATCTATACGGTAGGCGAGGAAGGGAACCTCGTTTACTTCATCATGGCGTACATCGGCGGGGACAATCTCGCCAAGCTGATCCACGACCGCGGCCCGCTCGACCCGACCGAGGTGCGCAGAATCCTGCGCGAGGTGGCAGACGCGCTGTCGTACGCGCACGGGCGAAAGGTCGTTCACCGCGACATAAAGCCGGACAACATCCTGCTCGACTCGGACACCGGCCGCGCGATGGTGACGGATTTCGGCATCGCGCGCGCGGTGATCGAAGGATCCGGTTCGAAGCTCACGGCGACGGGGATGGCGCTGGGCACGCCGGCATACATGTCGCCCGAGCAGGCCGCCGGCGACAGCAGCATCGATGGCCGGACCGACCTCTACTCACTCGGTGTCGTCGCGTACCAGATGCTCTCCGGCGAGCTGCCGTTCGACGCGCCGAACACTCCCGCGATGCTGGTGAAGCATCTGTCGGAGCTGCCGCGCCCGATCTCGGATCGTACCCGCGGAGTGCCGCCGGACCTCGCGCGCGCGGTCATGCTGATGCTGGAGAAGAGTCCGGATGCGCGTTTCCCGAGCGCCGGCGCGCTGGCCGTCGCGCTCGAGAGCGGGAACGTGCCGGAGCCGCAGCGCACGCAGTGGTCGCCCACTACTCCGCAGCCCCTCGTCACGCGGTACGAGCCGCGCCCGCTCCCGACTACGGAGATCGACGACGACATGGAGCGTTGGGAGGCGCGGCCGGTGCGGAAGTTCCGCAAGAGCCTGGCGCCGTTCATCGCCGTCAACGCGGTCATCTTCGTGGCGTCCATCGTCACGGGTGTGGACCTGTTCGTCGTGACGGTGTTCTGGTCGATCGGAATGGCGATTCAGTATTCCAAGCTGTGGTCCGCGGGCTATGACTGGCGCGACGTCTTCCGCCAGCCGCGCGACCGGCTGTTCGTGGACGTGGCCGGCGAGACTCTCGACGACGCGCGCGCGATCTTCGATCCGAGCAAGCGCGAGGAAGTCCGCGCGAAGATGCGTGCTCGCAGATCGACGCCGCAGCGAAGTCTTGCCGCCGCGAGGCCTGGCACCGTGGCGGAGCCGAGGCCGCGTGATTCAGGCAGGAATCGCGGCGGTCGCTCGGAGCGAGCGGACCGCGGCGGGCGGGAGCGGGGGCCGTCGGACGGCGCGAGGGATCGTGAGACCCCCATCGTCGCGCGCGCGCGCTCCGATCGCGACGAGATCCGGAGGCTGGTGGACTCGCTCCCCGACGAGGACAGCCAGATGATCCCGGACGTGGTGCCGTCGGCCGATCAGCTGTTCGACAAGATCAAGTCGCTGTCGAACGCGCTCGCCGCGGTGGACAGCCACGGCGTGGAAGCGTCGGCGATCGAAGTCGAGCAGGAGATCGAGTTGCTCGAGGCGCAGGCGAATCCGCTAGAAGCAGGGAGCGAGCAGCGGGTGCGGCGCCTGGCAGGGCTCAAGCGCCGGCGGCGCGCTCTGATGGACGTGAAGAAGCGGCGCGATGAAGCGACGGCGAAGATCGAGAGCTGCGGCATCGCGCTGGAGAACATGCGGCTCGACGTGCTCCGGCTCCGGACCGGCGGACAGACGCACTACAACGTGACGCTGCTCGCGGAGCAGGCGATGCGGCTCGCGCGCGACGTGGACGTGCTGGCGTACGCCGCGGACGAGACCGGGCGCGTAAGCGCCACGCGCTGAAGATGGGCGGCCGGAAAGTGGTGGAGGAAGCGCCGCTCGAGCTGCGGCTGCGCGACTTCAAGCGCTCGTTCTGGCAGGCCGCGGGAACGCTGGCGTTCCTCATCGGGCTCAACGTCGTTTTCACGCCGCAGGTCCCCTGGGTGCTCCTCGCGGCGATCATCTTTTCGATAGGGCTGATCCGACAGGCAGCGGGACTGTGGGCGGACGGCGTGAGCCTGCGCGAGCTCGTGGCGCGCGGTCCGCTGTCGCCGGATTCCCGCTCGCTCAGCCGCGAGTCTCCGCGCGCGCTGCCCGAGCGGTCGAACAGGTCGTCGCGCGAGGCGGGGCGGCTGCGCGCGCTCGCTGGATCCGAAGTGTCCGTGAATGCCGGTCCCACCGAGCGCGCGATGGCCCGCGCGCGCGAGCATCACGATGGAATCGTCCAGACGATGCGGCAGCTCTCGACCGTGGACCGCGAGCTTATCCCCGACGTGCGGCCAACGATCGACGCGCTGCTCGAGCAGGTGCTCGTGCTGGGCGACGCGCTGCGGCGGCTGGAAGAGAACGCCGGCATGACTTCAATGGACGAGGTCGGCGCGCGGATCGAGGCGATGGAAATCGAGCAGATCCGGACGGCCGAGTGGGAGCGGAAGCGGGATCTGCTCGAGCGGCAGCGCGTGTCGATCAAGGAGCTGCAGCAGCGGCAGGCGGATCTGCGCGCGCGGTTCGAGCGGTCGACGCTGCTCCTCGAGAATCTGCGGCTCGACGTTCTCAAGCTGCGGTCGTCAGGGGTACAGTCGGCAAGCGAGGATGTCGTGGGCGCGACGCAGCAGGCACGCGCGCTCTCCTCTGATATCCGGCGGGCGCTCGAGGCGGCGGATGAGGTGAAGTCGATTCGATAGTCGGGTGGAACTACCACTTCGAACTACCACTTCGAACTGAACAGCTAGTAGCTACAAGCGGGATAGCTGCAAGCTGATTAGCTGCAAACCTCGCTGACCTGTCGCGCCCGCACGAAGGTCATGCGTTCGGGTGCTGTTACCCCGACGTATATAGGTCAGTCCACTTTGCAGTAGCTAAATGGCTTGCAGCTATCCCGCTTGCAGCTATTAGCTGTTCAGTTCTCAGTTGCCCTCCCCGTTTTCCGCCCCTGCGGCACTAAATTCAGTAATGTCCCGCGCGATTTTTCCACGGCTCTTCCTACTCCTCACCGCAGTGAGCGCCTCCGCCTGTGATCAACGAGCGGTGGCCGCCGATTCCCGGGTAGCCGGCCCCCCGGTTCCCGCCGGGAACGACTCCGGCGTCGTAACGGACTCCGTCCCCCGCGTCACCCACATGCCCACGCCGCGGATCGTCCGCGGCCTGTACGTGAATCGCTGGGCGGCGATCGGGACGAAAATGAACCAGCTCATCGTTCTCGCCAAGACCACCGAGGTCAACGCGCTCGTCATCGACGTGAAGGACGACCGCGACTTCGTCCTGTACCGCTCGCGCGTCCCGCTCGCGCGCGAGATCGGCGCGGACACCAACTCGCCCATGAGCGCGGCGCGCGTACGAGCCATGCTCGACACGATGCGCGCGCACAACATCTATCCCATCGCGCGAATCGTCGTGGTGAAGGACCCGCTGCTCGCCGACAGGAAGCGCGAGTGGGCGATCAAGCGGAAATCCGACGGGCAGCCGTGGCTCGACAAGAACGGGCGGCCCTGG
>DATLBG010000051.1:0-3972 GCA_035527035.1 Gemmatimonadaceae bacterium
ACCGAGACGCAGGTCCGTCCGACGGGCGACGTCGAACCGCGCGCCCGCACTGAGCTCGTGCTCCCGCCGCGAGCGATCCACCAGCTGCAACGTGCGGACGGAAAGATCGGTCGCGTTGCCGTTGGCGTTCAGATCGCGCCCTGCGTCGGCTTCGTTTAGCACGAGTACCTCCTGCCCCTCGTCCGCCGACAGCAGCTCGAGGTCGTATCCCAGCGTGAAGTCCGCGCGCCGCCCGGGAGCGATCCCCAGCGTTGAGCGGAACGTCGGCCCGCTCAGGTCCCGGCTCGCGAACGGCGGCTCGTACGAGCGGGCGTAATATCCCGCGCCGAGATCGAGATCCAGCTCCAGCGGCGACCGCTTGGTGGATTTGCGCAGCCGCAACCGGTGCGCGAGCTCCACATCGAGCTCCGAGTATTCAGCCGGAGCGTATCTGCGCTCCTGCGGTGCGATGACGCGGTCGCTATTCGCGTCCACGGCGTCCAGCAGGTAGCTCTTGGGAAAATACGACGGTGTGTACGCGGCTTCGAACCGCGTGCGCATCCCGCGCGCGAAGGCCTGCGCCAGCGCCACGGTCGCGGTCAGGTTGCTGCGCTCGTCGTTCTTCGTGTAATAGTCGTACCGCAATGCCGGCGAGATGGTAAACGGCCGGCCACCGGGACCGTCCAGCTCGATCCCGATGCCCGCGCGGGCCCGCACGATCAGGTCGTCCGAGCTTTCCATCCCGGTAAAGCGGCCGCTCGCCAGATCGGCCGCGGATGGGTCATCGAGCGCGCGCTTCCGCGACGGCGCCAACAAGAAAGTGTTGTTGTCGTACTCGCCCTCGACCGCGATCCAGGGCTCGATCTTCATCGCGCTTTTTTTCTGCGGCCGTTGGGCCGGTCCGGCCGGTGCCGGCTGTTGCGACTGCGCGGCGGCGGGAGCCAGACCGGCGATGAGAATGGCGAAGGTTACCAACTTGCGCATGTTGGGCATGGGTTTCGTAGATGAAGTTACTGTATGAAAGAACCGCCCCACCAGATTCGCTAGGACAGTCGTGACGACGGGGTAGGACGATCACCCGGGATACGACGTTACCCCTTCCCCTTCCCCCGGCCTTTGCCCTTGCCGCCCTTGCCCTTCCCGTTTCCTCTCGCCCGCGGACGGTCGTCCACGAATCGAACCGGTGACGACGCACGCGCCGCCGAGATTTGCTCGGCGTTCGTGCGCGCCAGCTCGACATTGCCCGTGCGGATCGGGACACCGCCCGGCGTCAGGCCGAGCGTGTCGGGACGGTCGGTGGCCTGGTACAGCGCCAGCGTCGCAAGCACGTAGTCCTTCACGGACAGGCCCGCCGACCTGATGGCGTCGCGCGTCTGCTCCGTGCTTTCGAGCTGGTCCACCACGGAGTCGATCGAGCCGGCCGTCGGATTCGTCAGCACGACGCGCTGCGCGGGCAAGCCGAGGTCGGCGTCGCCCGCGTCGCGTGCCAGGCTCTCCTGCGCGACGACCCACTTTCTGTACGTGTCCGAGGTAAGCTCGTAGTCCACCGGCACGAACTCGCCGTCACCGTCGTCGCCCCTGAGCTCGAGCGGAATGCCGTCCTCGCCGCTACACGCGGTCGTTAGCGCGAGGGCAGCGGCCAGTGCGACAAAGCGGCGAGCTAGAACGGAACAAGTATTCATGCGTATCGGTAAAGCAAGGCTTACACCAGGTCGAACGGTCAGCGTCGGGGCGGTGTCCCATGCAGGCCCGTCTTAGCTAGCGCAGTTTGCTCGCGTAGGGCCAGCATGGGATACCGCCTCGACGCTCACCCTCGCGGCAAGGAGGTTGCACTGGATGGCCGAAATACGCTCCCAAGCTCCGGAAACAAGCAATCGTGAAAGACTCTAGATCCCCCTCGCGCATGTACGCGCGGCTCGCGCTCTTCGTCGCCGGCGCGCTGGCGCTCTTCCTCGCGCTCGGCGCGATCGAGCTGCCGGCGGCGCCGTCCGCAGAGCCGACCTCGATTCGCGGTCGCAATGCAGTCGAATTCCAGGCGCGCCGGCAGACGGCGGCGCAGCGGAGAGCAGCGGCACGCAGAGCCGCGCAACGGCGCACGGCCCAGCGCCGCAGACGCACTCCCCCGCCCCCTCCGCCGCCCGCGGCCGCCACTCCGCGCGGCGCGGCCGCGCTTCGCCAGGCGCTGGGGACGATCATGACGTCGCGCACCCGGTCGGGCACGTGGAGCGCGAGCGTGGTCTCGCTCACGCGCGGCGACACGCTGTACCAGGCGAACGCGGGCGTGCCGGTCCTCCCCGCGTCCACCATGAAGCTGCTCACGTCCGCTATCGCGCTCGAGCGGCTCGGGCCGAACTACCGCTTCTCGACCGACATCCTCCGCGACGGAGATGTGGACGCTAACGGAGCGCTCAACGGCAACATCTACATCCGGGGCGACGGCGATCCCGCGTTCTCGCGCCGATTTCATTCCGGCACGTACTCGGAGCCGGTGGACAAGCTCGCGCGCGCGGTCGCGGCCGCCGGGATCAAGCGCGTGACCGGCGCCGTGATCGGCGATGCGACGGCGTTCGACAACATCAGTTACCCGGAAGGGTGGCTCGACCGGTACAGGGGCTCGTCGTACGCGGCGCGCGTGTCGGCGCTGTCGCTCGCCGAGAACCTGCTGTGGGTAACGGTCGCGCCTGGGCGGTCGGGCACTCCGGCGCGCGTGACGATCGAGCCGGGCACGACCACGATCGCGATCCGCGGACTGGTGCGATCGGTCGCCGGCGGAGGAGCGGCCGTGCGAGCGAGCTACATGGCGGATGGCAACATCTTCGTGAGCGGGAGGATCGGCACGCGCTCGCCGGTGCGCAGATTCGGACTCGTGGTGAACAACCCGCCCGCCTTTACAACAGGCGCTTTCCACGCCGCGCTGCGCGCCGCGGGAGTCGCGGTGGACGGCGGAGCGAAGCTCGGCAAGACGCCGGGCAGCGCGACGAAGGTCACTTCACTGCTGTCGCCCCCGCTCGAGCAACTCGTCGCGATCATGAATCGGGAGAGCATCAACCTGTTCGCGGAGCTGCTGCTGCGGAACGCGGTGCGGGGTCCGTCGCGCGAGGGTCAGGGCTCCGCGCGCGCCGCCGAGTCGATGCTGCGCGGATTCTTCAGCGACAAGATGAAGACCGATCCGTCGCAGCTCACGGTCGCGGACGGGAGCGGACTGTCCACGCTGGACCGCGTGACGGGAAACCAGATGGCGGAGCTGCTCGGCTACGCGCACAGCGCGCCATGGGGACCGGCGTTCCATGCGTCGCTGCCGGTGGCGGGTCAATCGGAGCTTTTACGCCGGCGGATGCGGCAGGGGCAGGCGGACGGGAACCTGCACGCAAAGACGGGAACGACGAATAATGTGCTGGGGCTGGCTGGGTACGTTACGTCGGACGCGGGAGAAGTTGTCGCGTTTTCGTTTATTTACAATGGGAACGATCGGTGGAACGCGCGGGCATCGATTGATGCTATGGGCGAGACCATTGCGCGGTGGATCAGGTAGCTGAGAGCTGACTGAAGGGTTCGGGTAACAAGTATTAGGTCGTAGGTGATGGTTAACTACTGGTCACGGGTTAACGGTTGTAGGTGCCGCCGTCACCTCCGACCATAAACCCGAAACCGGTCGTTTACCAAAACCTACGACCAACAACCTGTTACCCGAACCCTGTCCTTCAGCTGGTCTGCCTGATTTCGATCCCGCGCTTCGCCAGCTCCGCGATATAACCATCGCCCGGCACCGCCTCATCCGGCGTATGCACACCAGGTGGAATCTCCCCCCGGGCCTGCATCTGCCCCGTAATGGACAACGAATAACCCGTCGTTCGCATCATCGCGCTGATCCCGAGCTTCGGATCGAACCGGTCCACCATCTCGTACGCGCGCCTCGCCGGCTGTCCGGCCTTCTTTCCTTCGACAACGATCCGCAGCGCAACCAGATCGTGCGCGCCAGGCTTGGTGAGCTTG
>DATLBG010000052.1:0-2437 GCA_035527035.1 Gemmatimonadaceae bacterium
CCGCTCGACGCCGGCATGCACAAGGTGTACTGCCGCCGGAAGCGCGGCGAAGAGGCCGTGACCTATTCGTTGCCCGAGCTGCGCGAGATTCTGGAGCCGACGTACGGCGTGATCACGTATCAGGAGCAGGTGATGCGGATCGCGCAGACGCTCGCGGGAATCTCGCTCGCCGAAGCCGACGTGCTCCGAAAGGCCGTGGGGAAGAAGGACGCGGAGCTCATCCGCGAGGAGCTGGGCAAATTCGTCGAGAAGGCCGTCGCTCGCGGCTACGACCGCACGATCGTCGAGGAGATCTCCGGCCAGCTCGAGACGTTCGGCAGGTACGGCTTCAACAAGTCGCACTCGGTCGCGTACTCGGTCATCGGCTATCACACGGCGTGGCTGAAGACGCACTTCCCCGCCGAGTTCATGGCGGCGCTGCTCTCTTCGCAGATCGGCGACACTGACAGCGTGGTGAAGTACATCGCCGAAGCGCGCGACATGCGGCTGGAAGTGCTGCCGCCCGACGTCAACGAGTCCGGCTACAAGTTCACGGTGATCGGCGAGCGGAAGATCCGTTTCGGCCTGGGCGCCGTGCGCAACGTCGGGCACACGGCGATCGACTCGCTTCTCACGGCGCGCGCGGAGAAGCCGTTCGAGTCGCTGTACGACCTGTGCGAGCGCGTGGACCTGCGCGTCTGCAACAAGCGCGTGTTCGAGGCGCTTACTCTCGCGGGCGCGCTGGACTCGCTCGGCGCGCACCGGGCGCAGCTGTTCGGCGGGCTCGACGCGGCCATCCGCGAGGGCTCGCTGCACCAGGACGACAGAAGAACGGGACAGGCGTCGCTGTTCGGCGGCCCGGTGGACGACGAGCCGAGCGACTTCCGCGCTCCGCGGCAGCTGCCTGCCCTCGCGCCGTGGACCGAGAGCGAGCGGCTCACCCGCGAGAAAGAGATTCTCGGCTTCTACATCTCCGGGCACCCGCTCGACCCGTTCCGCGCGGAGGCGGAGCTGTTCGCCACGCACACGGTGTCCAATCTGGGAACGTGGGTCCCCGAGGCGATGTCGCTGTGCGTTGTCGTCACTTCGGCGAAGAAGCAGTTGAGCAAGCGGACGGGCGCGGAGTTCGCGCGGCTGGTGATCGAGGATTTCTCCGGCTCGGCGGAAGTCATGGTGTTTCCCGAGAAGTGGTCGTCGCTGTCCACGCAGCTGCGGACCGATGTGCCCGTGCTCCTGCGCGGGGCGTACGCGCGGCGCGATCAGACCGCGGACAATCCTTTGTTCGTAGTGGAGTCGGTGAAGCCGATGACCGAGTTCCGCGCGGACGGCCAGGTGGCGGTGCAGCTCGAGCTCACGCTCGGGCAGCACGCTACGCCGGCGCTGGCGGCCGAGCTCCGCGAGCTCATCAGTCATCATCCGGGATCGGCGCCCATCGAGATCCGGTGGAGCGACGGGAACGGCGAGCGCGCGGCTTTCCGCTCCCGGACGTTCACGGTGTCGGCCGACGGCCCCTCGATCAGCGAGCTGCGGGCGCTCGTCGGAGCGGAGCGCGTGAAGGTCGTCCGGGCGAGCGCATGACGACGGGCGCGACGCTGGAATTCGAGAAGCCGATCGCCGAGCTCGAGCGGCGGATCGAGGATCTGCGGAAGGCCGCGAGCGACGGCCAGGTGGGCGTGGACGAGGAGGTCGCGACGCTGGAGCGGAAGCTCGGCGAGATGCGCGCGGAAGTGTACCGCAACCTTGCGCCGATCCAGCGCGTGCAGGTCGCGCGGAGCAGCAAGCGTCCGTTCACCGAGGACTACATCCGGCTCGTGTTCACCGACTTCATCGAGCTGCACGGCGACCGCGCGTTCCGGGACGACGCCGCGATCATCGGCGGCTGGGCCCGGCTCGACGGCGAGACCGTGATGATCATCGGCCATCAACGCGGGCGGGACACCAAGGAAAATCTCAAACGCAACTTCGGGATGCCGCACCCCGAAGGGTACAGGAAAGCGCTGCGCCTGATGAAGCTGGCGGAGAAGTTCCACGTGCCCGTCCTGACGTTCGTGGACACGCCCGGCGCGTGGGCCGGGCTCGGCGCCGAGGAGCGCGGCCAGTCCGAGGCGATCGCGCGCAACCTCCTGGAGATGAGCCAGCTCATGGTTCCGATCGTCGCGACGATCATCGGCGAGGGGGGCTCGGGTGGCGCGCTAGCCCTCGCCGTCGCCGACCGGGTGCTCATGCTGGAGAACGCGGTGTACTCGGTGATCACCGTCGAAGGCTGCGCCGCCATCCTCTGGAAAGCGGACGGGAAGAATCCCGAGCTGCGTGACCGCGCTGCGTCCGCGCTGCGGATCACCGCGCCCGATCTCCTGCCTCTCAAGGTGATCGACGAGATCGTCCCGGAGCCGCCGGGCGGCGCGCACGCCGACCACGAAGCCATGGCGAAAACGCTGCAGGAAGCGCTGAACCGCCA
>DATLBG010000053.1:0-2798 GCA_035527035.1 Gemmatimonadaceae bacterium
GCCGCGGCGTAGTGATCCCACATCTCCGCCATCGCCCGCATCCCCAGGCGGAAGTTCTCTTCGCTGATCCACTCGTCGGGCGCATGGGCATTCTCTCCCGGCAGTCCGAAGCCCACTAGCAGCACCGGCGCGCCGAGCAGCTCCTCGAAATCGCTGACCACGGGTATGGAGCCGCCCTCGCCCGTGATCACGGGCGCAGTTCCGAATGCGGCCTCGAGCGCCTTGCGCGCCGCTTCGAAGATCGGCCCCTCCAGCTTTGCCTTCCACGGGCGGCCACCGTGCAGGTGCTCGCACGTCACCGTCACGCCCTTCGGCGATACGCGCGCAACGTGCGCCTTGAAGGCGCGCTCGATGTCGCCCGGCTGCTGATCGGGCACGAGCCTGCAGCTAACCTTGGCCATCGCGCGCGCGGGCAGCACGGTCTTGGCGCCTTCGCCGGTGTACCCGCTGAGCAGGCCGTTCACTTCGCACGTCGGCCTCGTCCACAGCTTTTCCAGAGTGGTATAGCCCGACTCTCCGCCGAGCGCGCTCACTCCGATCTCCTTCATGAAGCTCGCGTCGTCCGCGGGCAGCGCGCGCATCTCCTCGCGGATCTCCGGCTCCCAGTCTTGCACAGCGTCGTAGAAGCCGTCGATGGCTACCCTGCCGTGGGCGTCATGGAACGTCGCCACGATCTGCGCGAGCGCCGTCGCAGGGTTCACTACGGCTCCTCCGTACATCCCCGAGTGCAGATCGCCCGCGGGCCCCTGCACGTTGATCTCGAAGTAGGCGAGCCCGCGCAGCGAGGAGAGAATGGACGGCTGGCCCGGGGCATACATCGCCGAATCGGAGATCACGACCGCATCTGCCTTGAGAGTGTCGCGATGCGCTTTCACGAACTCCGCCAGATGCTCGCTGCCGATCTCTTCCTCGCCCTCTATGAGGAAGATCAGGTTTACGGGAAGTGTGCCGCGCGTCTCGAGGTGCGCCTCCGCGGCCTTGATGTGGGCGAAGATCTGCCCTTTGTCGTCCACCGAGCCG
Organism: Gemmatimonadaceae bacterium; assembly: GCA_035527035.1. GTDB lineage: Bacteria > Gemmatimonadota > Gemmatimonadetes > Gemmatimonadales > Gemmatimonadaceae > JACDCY01. The sequence continues at coordinate 1,021 of DATLBG010000053.1, forward strand.
CGCGCGAAAATCTTCCCGTCGCGCACCGTGGGCTCGAACGGAGGCGAGGTCCACAGCTCCAGCGGCTCCGCCGGCTGCACATCGTAATGGCCGTACACCAGCACCGTAGGAGCGCCCGGCGCCTTGCGCCATTCTCCCACGACGACGGGATGACCTTTGGTTTCGTGTATCTTCGCGTCGAAGCCGAGCCCCGCCAGCGAGGCGCGGAGCCACTCAGCCGTGCGCGCCATGTCGGGCTTGTGCTCGGAGCGCGCGCTCACGCTCGGAATCCGGAGCAGGTCGAACAGCTCGTCCCGAATGCGCGCGTCGTTTTCGTCTAGGAAGCGTGTGAGATCTTCAGCCACGGAATCGTCCCGGCGTTTCAGCCGTTATGGTGTGGGGATACGAGTGCGCCCGCCGCGAACCCCGCGAATACTGCGGCGAGCGAAAGGCCAACGCTGGCGGCGATGTACGTCGCCGCCTTTCCGTACGCTCCGCCTTCGACCAGTCCCATCGTTTCGGCGGTAAAGGCCGAGAAGGTTGTGAAGCCGCCGCAAAATCCGATGACGAGCGCCCCACGCAAAAGCGGCTGGGTCTCGTCGTTCATGAAGTGCCGCAGCAGAAATCCAGCGACGAACGAGCCCGTGACGTTGACCACGAGCGTGCCGATTGGAAAGGCCATCCCGGCCAGCCGCTGAACCATCCCGCCGAGTAGATAGCGGGTGACCGAGCCTACTGTGCCTCCGAGGGCGATTATCGCAAGCATGGCTCAAATTAGTTTGTGGCCCACCGATCACCCTGCTTCCTGTGGTCAGCATTATGCAAAGCCCATATTCGCAATGCCCAACCAGCTAGCGAAAGAAACTAGTCCCTACCTCCTCCAGCACGCCGACAATCCCGTCGCCTGGCACCCATGGTCGCCGGAGGCGCTGGAGCTCGCCCGCGGCGCGGACAAGCCGATCCTGCTCAGCATCGGCTACGCCGCCTGCCACTGGTGCCATGTGATGGCGCACGAGTCCTTCGAGGACGAAGCCACCGCGGGCGTGATGAACGAGCACTTCATCAATATCAAGGTCGATCGGGAGGAGCGCCCCGACCTCGACAGCATTTACATGCAGGCAGTGCAGGCCATGACGGGTCACGGCGGCTGGCCGATGACGGTGTTTCTCACGCCGGAGGGTGAGCCGTTCTACGGCGGCACCTACTTCCCGCCCGAAGACCGCCACGGGATGCCGTCGTTTACCGCCGTGCTCAATTCGGTCGCGCGCGCCTATTCGGAGCATCGCGCGGACGTGGACCGGAGCGTCGCTCAGCTTCGCCAGATATACCAGCCCCCGCCGGCCTCGACGCGGGCCGATGAGGTTACGGCGCACATGCTGGAGATCGCGTACCGCAGCATCGCGCAGCGCTACGACGCGAGATACGGCGGCTTCGACAGCGCGCCCAAGTTTCCGCAGGCGATGGCGCTCGACTTCCTCCTGCGCCACGGCGCGCGCACCGACACTCCTCACGCCACCGAGATCGCGCTCGAGTCCTTCCGCAGGATGGCGCGCGGCGGAATCTACGATCAGGTGGGCGGCGGGTTCGCGCGCTACTCGGTGGACGACGAATGGCTCGTGCCGCACTTCGAGAAGATGCTGTACGACAACGCGCTCCTGCTGAAGCTTGCCGTGAATCTCTGGCAGGCGACCGGAGACCGCGAGGCCCGGCGTGTCGCGCACGAGATTCTGACGTGGCTCGAGCGGGAGATGACGTCGCCCGAAGGAGGGTTTTACTCCTCGCAGGACGCGGACAGCGAA
>DATLBG010000054.1:0-3718 GCA_035527035.1 Gemmatimonadaceae bacterium
TGAACGGTCATTCCTCTCGGAGCACGGTCACCCGTACCCTCTAGCGGCCTACCCGCGGCTTTGTCGGGGTGGACACCCTCGCCGCCTATTTGGCCTTGCTCCAGTCGGGGTTTACCTGGCCATCCGTGTCGCCACGAATGCGGTGGGCTCTTACCCCACCTTTTCACCCTTACCGCCGGTTTCCCGGAGGCGGTTGTTTTCTGTGGCACTGTCCGTCGGACCTTTTGGGTCCGCCCAGGAGTTACCTGGCGACTTGTCCACCGGAGCCCGGACTTTCCTCGATCTAGTTTGAATCAGGGACTAAATCGCGACCGTCCAGTCAACAGCACGACCTCACTCCAAAATATAACCCGAAAGGGCGGTGAAAGTGACGAAGTCGGGGGCGCTTCCCGACTTCGGATCATCACTCCGCGGCCCACGCGTTGACGGCTCTCTGACAACGGGCTCCTACCGTTGGCGCCACACACTTCGGAGAGCCCAATGCACAAGATCGTCAGCCGTCCCTCGCCCGGTCTGGCCGTGTCCACGATGCTGAAGCCGGCGGAGCGGGCGCGCGTGGACGCCGCGAGCCGCGGCTTGTATCAGCTGGTTCACCGCGATTCGCTCGACGACGTGCTCAAGGACGTCCGCGAGCGGCGCGCCGGCGCGGTCGTGTTTTCCGTTGAGCGCTACGGAATACTGCCGACTTCCCGCATCGCCACGATCGTGCGCGAGTTTCCCCAGGTTCCCGCCATCGCGCTGCTCACATCCACGGAAGAGCACACCCCTCTCGCGACGCTGTCGCTCGGCCACCTCGGCGTGCGCACGCTGGTGGATGCGCGCGCTCCCCGCGGGTGGAGCGACCTGCGCGACATTCTGATGGCGGAGCGATCGAGCGATCTCGAGCGCGAGGTCCTTGCCCAGCTCGCGCTGGATCTTGCGGGCGCATCGCGCGATTGCTGGCGGTTTTTCGAGCTGCTGTTCTCAGCGTCACCGCGCGTGCTGGTGGTGCGGGATCTCGCCACTCAGCTCGGCGTGCTTCCGAGCACACTGCTGAGCCGGTTCTTCCGCGCGAAGCTGCCGGCGCCGAAGCGCTATCTGTCGCTCGCCCGCTTGATTCGTGCCGCCAGCCTGTTCGAGAACGCCGGCTTCTCGGTCGCGAACGTGGCGAACCACCTCGAGTACTCGTCGCCGCAGAGCTTCGGCCGTCATGTCCGAACCGTGATGCGGATGTCGCCCGTAGACTTTCGCCGGCGGTTCGACTCGGAGAAGATGACGATGTTCTTCCGCGCGGAGGTGGTGCTTCCCTATCGCGACCTGCTTCGCGCCTTCTCGCCCGTCGCGGCGCGGCCGCCCTGGATCCGCGACCCGCACAACTTCAGGCCGCGGTACCAGGCAGCTACGTGAGCGCGACGCTAATGAATCATGAAGTCGCGCGATCCAGCCGACGCGCCATTCAGCTTGATGTCCACTCTGTAGGAGCCCGTGGGCCACGGAGAGTCCTTCGAGATGTGGAATTCGCTGACGTTGGTGCCGCCGGGCGACGAGATCATCTCGTCGGTCTCGCTGACACCCTGCGTGCCGTTGTACATCCAGGTCGCGGTCAGTCTCGCGTCGGTCGCCGCGCCGTCCGTGGTGACCGATACGTAAATGGTGTCCCGCGTCCCGAAGCTGGTTGTCGGTGTCAGGACGCGCTTGTCCGACCCGATACCCTTTCCGAGCTGTATGTCCGCGACACGGAGCGGAGTGGCTGCGGGGGTGGCGACGGGCCCCGCTGTGTCGGCGGGAGCAGCGTCCTTTTTGCCGCACGCGCCGGCGGCAACGAGGGATGCGGCGAGGAGCGCCGCCCGTACTGCAGTGATGTTGCGCATGAAATGGCCTCGCTTACGCGTCGGGGATCGTGAGTTCCTGTCCGGGATGGATCAGGTCGGGGTTCGGCACTTTGTCGGCGTTCGCGGCGTGGATCTTTTTCCATTGCGAGGCGTCGCCGTAAAAGCGCTTCGCGATCTTGCTCAGGCTGTCACCGCTGACGACCGTGTACGTCTTGCCGCCGCCGGCGGTCGTCGAGCTCCCCGAGTTCACGTCGGAGAAGTCCGCGCCCTTCGCGTTTCCGAAACCGGGCGTCCTGCTGGTGTCCGCTCCGCTCCCTACGTCCGAGAAATCGGGCTTGTCCTTCTTGTCGAAAATTCCCATTTGCAGCTCCTGATGTTGGCGCGTCGAGTGCCGCGCTCAGCTCAAAGGTGGCAGAAAGCGTGCCCCGCCCCGCACGCCACCGGAGCTACAAACGTCTCAACGTTTCCGTGCCTGGGCCAGCACCTCCGAACCCCGCGTTAGCGCGACCACCGGCACTCCGGCGCCTTCGATCTTCTGCGCTCCGCCCTCCTCCCGGTCGAGCAGGGCGAGCACGCCCGCGACGATCCCGCCCTCGTTCCGGACCGCTTCGATCGCGGACATCGCGGAGCTGCCGCTCGTGATGACGTCTTCCACAACCGCTATTACGTCCCCCTTCCGGAATGGTCCCTCTACGCGCTTGCCGGTCCCGTGCGACTTGGCCTCCTTGCGGACGGAGAACGCGCGCAAAGGCTTCGCGGTCGTGGAGCTTGCGTATGCGATGGCGTACGCGATGGGATCCGCGCCCATCGTCAGACCCCCCACCGCGTCGACGCCCCAGCCGGCGAGCTCCAGAGCCTCGCGTCCAGCTTCGCCGATCAGGCGCAGTCCCTCGGGACTCATCGTCGACAGTCTCGCGTCGATGTAGAAGTCGGAGCGCCGTCCGGAGGCAAGTGTAAATTCTCCGAACAGCACCGACTTGTCGGCGAGCAGCGCGATCAACGGCTCGATCGTGGACATGGGCGTGAGCATACCGGAGGCCCGTCCGTCCGTCAATGAATCTCGATACGGATCTCTTCCCGCATTCGCTCGACTGGTTCCTGCACATCGCGCTGCCGGTTGCGGGGGCGATCGCGGTGGTCGTCATGGCGGTGGTCATCCGGCGGGCGCGGCGGCAGGCGGCGAGCAGCGCGGAGAGATCGCGCGAGCTGGAGCGGCTGTCCTCCGAGCTGATCCGCGCCAATCGGATGAAGAGCGAGTTTCTCGCCAACGTCTCGCACGAGCTCCGCACCCCCCTCAACGCGATCGTGGGCTTCATCGACCTGCTTCGCGCCGGCGTGTACGGCGAGCTGACGGCGCGCCAGAGCGTGCCTGTCGAGCGCATCGAGGCGTCGGCAAATCACCTGCGGATCCTCGTGGACCAGGTTCTGGATCTGGCGAAGGTCGCGGCGGGGCGGCTGGACGTGCAGCCGGAGACAATCGCGCTGCGTCCGTTTCTGATGGACGTCTCTAGCGAGATGGAATCGCTCGCCAGCGAAAAGGGGCTGCCGCTGTCGGTGACGCTTGGCGCCGCGCTTCCTCCGGTGCGGGCCGATCCCACGCATCTTCGTCAGATTCTCATCAATCTCATCGGGAACGCGTGCAAGTACAGCGACTCCGGTGTGATAGCGATCCGCGCGGCGGTCGCCGACGAGCCGCTATCACCCAGGCTTCGCAGCGGCCCCGGGGCGCGGTGGCTCTGCATCAGCGTCACGGACTCGGGGCCTGGAATCGCGCCTGCGGATCAGCAGCGAATCTTCGAAGAGTTCGAGCAGATCGATGCGGGGCCCCGCACGCACTCGGAGCGGCGCGGCACCGGTCTCGGGCTTCCGATCTCGCGCCGGCTCGCCGAAGCAATGGGCGGCGACGT
>DATLBG010000055.1:0-7721 GCA_035527035.1 Gemmatimonadaceae bacterium
AAGATCGACGTGCTCACCGGCGCCAAGATCTCCAACGTGAAAGTGGCCGACGACTCGGTGTCGATGACCGTGGAGGCGGGCGGGCAGAAGAAGGAGCTGACGGTCGACAAGGTGCTGGTCGCCGCGGGCCGGGCGCCCAACATCGACGAGATCGGCCTGAAAGAGGCGGGCGTGCAGATCAACGACCGCGGGTTCGTGAAGATCAACGAGCGGATGGAGACAAGCGTCAAAGGCATCTACGCGATCGGCGACGTAGCCGGCCCGCCGATGCTGGCGCACAAGGGCTCCCGCGAGGGCGCCGTCCTCGCCGAGATTCTGGCGGGGCACAAGACGCACGGCATCAACTACGAGAACATCCCCAACGCGACGTACTGCCACCCCGAGGTCGCGTCCATCGGATTGACCGAGCAGCAGTGCAAGGAGAAGAAGCTGGAGTACAAGATCGGCAAGTTCCCCTTCTCCGCCAACGGCCGCGCGCGCACGTCAGGCGAGACTGACGGCTTCGTGAAGATCATTCGCGACGCGAAGTACGGGGAGATTCTCGGCGCGCACATCATTGGTGCGCACGCGACCGAGCTGATTCACGAGCTGGCGGTCGCGCGCGAGAACGAGTTCACGGTGGAAGAAGTGGATCTCGCGATCCACGCGCACCCGACATTGGCCGAGGCTGTCGCGGAGGCGGCGCTTGACTCCCTCGGCCGGGTGATTCATGCGTAGACAGGCAGGTATCAGGTATCAGGTATCAGAATACCTGATACCTGATACCTGATACCTCCCGTGCCCAAGCTCTGGGTCGCCGACCTCGGCACCATGCCGTACGCCGAGGCGCTGGAGCTGCAGCGGTCTGTCGCGGCAAAGCGGATCACCGGCGAAATCTTCGAAGACGTTCTGCTGCTCGTGCAGCACCCGCCCGTCGTGACCCTCGGCAGATCGAGCAAGGACGCCAACCTCGTCGCGTCGCCCGAGCTGCTGAAGCTGCGCGGGGTCGAGCTGTTCGAGGTAGAGCGCGGCGGGGACGTCACGTTCCACGGGCCCGGCCAGCTGGTCGGCTACCCGATCATCGACCTCAAGCGCCATAAGCAGGATCTGCACTGGTACCTGCGAACGATCGAGCAGGCGCTCATCGATACGCTCGAAGCGCTCGGAATCGCGGCCGGCCGAAACACCGGTTACACGGGCGTGTGGACGGGCGGGAAGAAGATCGCGTCGATCGGCGTGCACGCGCGCGACTGGGTGACGTGGCACGGCTTCGCGCTCAATGTCACCACCGACCTGTCGTACTTCGACCTCATCGTCCCGTGCGGAATTCAGGACGTCACCATGACGTCCATCAGCCGCGAGCTTCCGGGGGCGCCGGCGACTGTCGAGCGCGTCGCGAAAACCGCCAGCAACGCGCTCGCCAGGCTATTTGGACTCGCGCCCGTCCCTGTGCCGCGAGATCAGTTGGGCTGAGCATCATCGCGCGGGTCGTTCGGTCAGAGTCCGCGCCATCCGTATATTTGGTGAAGTGGACCAGATTCCGCGCACTTACCAGCCTCGCACGCGATCCGTAGACGCTGACGCCGGCCGCGGAGAGCTCGCCGCCGACCTCAATCCCGCCCAGGCCGCGGCCGCAACGCACGGCGACGGTCCGCTGCTGATCATCGCCGGCGCCGGCACCGGAAAGACGCGCACGCTCGTGTACCGCGTCGCGCATCTGATCGAGCGCGGTGTCAGAGCCGAGCGCATCCTGCTGCTGACTTTCACCCGCCGCGCCGCGCAGGAGATGCTGTCACGCGCCGAGCGCCTCGCCGGCGGCAGCAGCCGCAGCGTGCACGGCGGAACCTTCCATGCGACCGGCCATCGTCTGCTCCGCCGTTTCGGCGAAGGCGCGGGCATTCCTAAGGACTTTAGCATCATGGACCAGGGAGATTCCGAGGACCTGATGCAGCTCTCCCGCGCGCAGCTTGGCTACGCCAAAGGGGCCAAGCGATTCCCCAAGAAGGAGACGCTGCAGTACGTGTACTCGCGGCACGTGAACACGGGCTTCGAGGTCAAGGACATCATCCGGGACGAGTACCCGCAATTCACCGATTACGTGGATGACTTCCGCAAGATCTACGGCGATTATACCAAGCGAAAGCACGAGCGGAATCTCGTGGACTACGACGACCTGCTGCTGTTCTGGGCGGGACTGCTGGAGGAGGCGCCGGCGCTCGCCGAGCGGATCGCCGCGCTGTACGACCACCTTCTGGTAGACGAGTATCAGGACACCAACGCGCTGCAGGCGCGCATTCTCCGCGGGATGTGCCGGACGCACTCGAACATCACTGTCGTGGGCGACGACGCCCAGAGCATCTACTCGTTCCGCGGCGCGAACTTTCGCAACATCCTCGACTTCCCCAAGCAGTTTCCCGGCACGACGATAGTCCCGCTGGAGCAGAATTACCGCTCTACTCCCGAGATACTCGATGTCACCAACGAGCTGATCTCCCGCGCGGACGAGCGGTTCACCAAGCAGCTGTGGACCGAGCGGTCGGTGGGCGAGAAGCCGTGGCTCGTGGCGGCGCGTGACGAGCAGCAACAGACGACGTTCGTTGTGGATCGCATTCTCGAGCTGCACGAGGAAGGGATGAACCTGCGCGACATGGCCGTGCTCTTCCGGGCCGGTTACATGTCGGCCGATCTCGAGATCGAGCTGACCAACCGGAAGATCCCTTTCGAGAAGTGGGGCGGAATCAAGTTTCTCGAGACGGCGCACGTGAAGGACGTGCTCGCATTCCTGCGGATCCTCGAGAACCCGCGCGACGAGGTGAGCTGGTACCGCATCCTGCAGCTGCTTCCGGGGATCGGCGAGACTACGGCGCGCGCCGCCATAGACGCGATGGCGGCGCTGGCCTGGGAATCGGGAGCCTTCGGCCGCTACGCTCCGCCACCGCGCGCCCGCGCGGCGCACACGGCGTTGGTAGCTCTGCTCGAGAAGTTGCGAACGAGCGAGAGCGTGGACGCCGGATCCGTCAGCGCCGAGATTGCTGGTGTCAGGGGGATGTACGACACGATCCTGAAGGAGCGGTACGATCGCCCCGAGCCGCGGCTGGCCGACCTGGATCAGCTGCAGGTTATCGCCGCTGGATACCCGGATCGCGAGGCGTTTCTATCCGCGCTGGCGCTGGAGCCGCCGCAGGCGACCCAGGATCTGGTAGGAGACAAGTCACGGAGCGAGGACGACTGCCTCGTGCTCAGCACCGCTCACTCCGCGAAGGGGAAGGAATGGGACGCGGTGTTTCTGATCTGGGCGCTCGACGGCTGGTTCCCTTCCTCGCGCTCCCTGTCCGACCATGAGCAGCTGGAAGAAGAGCGTCGGCTGATGTACGTGGCGATGACGCGCGCGCGCGATCACCTGGCCGTCACGTACCCGCTCAGCAGCTACGGCTCCCGGATGGGCTCCGATTATTTCGTGGCGCAGCTGTCCAGGTTCATGGATGCGGGCGTTCGCGAGAAGATGGAGCGCGTCGCTCTTGCTACGCCCCCAGCCGGGTCCGAGCCCTCAATCCAGCTGCCCACCGTGGATCTCCGGGCTCTGTTGCGGGGGAAATTCAGCTAGCTACTGCGGCGCGCGGGGCCGTTTCATATGATATGGGACCAGCCAACCGGAGATAACATGCTGCGTAACAGGTTCGTTCCGTTCCTCGCCGTGCTCCTCGCTGCCACTGTGTCATCCAGCTGCAGCGAAGGCGGCTATTCGACGACCGGCGGCGAGATCGATGCGGTATCGATCGTGGCCCTGAATCGAACGGTCACGATAGGTGCGACCGTGCAAGCGGAAGGACGCGCATTCACGAGAGACAATATTTCTGTGCCCGGGTCAGTCTCATGGTCGGTCTCGAACGCGGCGATCCTATCCGTCAGCGGCGAGCTAATCACAACTGGATCGACGGTCGTGAACCGGGCTACCGTGACCGGACTCGCGGCTGGAAAGGCCAACCTCATTGCTACGGCCGGCTCCAAGACTGCGTCCGTCGAGATTGTCGTGGTGTCCGGGGCGCCCTGATCGCGCCGCGCCCTTCTATCGAGGGGGCAACGCTTCGACCCACGCCCGGATAGCCGCAAACGGATCGGCCGGGGACGACTTGGCCAGCCGCAGAACGCGATCAATCGTTGCGCGCAGGTCGCGCTCCTCGGCCCAATAGATCTCGTCGAACAGGGCGAGCTCCTTGGCGTACACTACCCTGGCCAGCACGTACGCATTGTTCAGCGGGACGCGCTGCGCGTAGCCCGGGCCGATGGTGCGAAGTAGCGGCCCGATGCTGTCCACGAGCGCTCGTCGGCCGGCGGCATACACGGTGTCGCGCGCCAGCAGGCGGCGCTCCCTGTTCCCCGGATGGGCGGCGAAGGCGGAGTCCAGCGACCGCGACAGCGATGCCCAGAACGCGCTGAGCACCTTCTGATCGCGCCACGACGCGTCGGTCATTTCCGCCGCCTGCACGGAGCCACGCGAACGGAAGAAGCGCTCCGCCCCGCGCGCTCCGACAAAGCTCGCGAACGATTCGTTGAACACGGCCTGGCCCTTCGGGAAAAACGTCGTGTGCGTGATCTCGTGTAACACCGTGTTCACGAGAGACAGGCTGTCGTGCCGCAGCGTCGTGCTCAGCAGCGGATCTTCGAACCACCCCAGCGTGCTGAAAGCGTCGGACGTTCTGAGGTACGTGTCGTAGCCCTTGGCCTCGAGCTCGCGGCGTGCCTCGAGCGCGTCGGAGAGATCGAAAAATCCCCGGTACGGGAGACGCCCTACCACGGGGTACCGCCAGCTATACCCTGCCAGAGAGTCCCGGCGAGCCGCGCTCAGGACCAGCACGAGGGTATCCCGCCCGACGTCGGAGAAGGAGATAAAGCTCTCCCCGGGATCGAGGTCGAGGGAATCGGTGGCGAACCGCCGTGCGGCCATCACGAGCCGGAGCTTTGCCCGGACCGAATCCGCGATGGACCGATCTCCGATGAGCTCCGCGATCGGCTCCCTGCCGGCGAGGATTTTGGCCTCCTCTACCGCGGCCCTGGCCAGGTAGCAGCCCTGCCCGATCCCCACCGACATCACCAGCGCGAGGACCTTTCCAGTCCTGTTCATGTAATGCGGCATGGGTATCTTTGGTAAATAATAGGTACGTCTCAATCGGGGGTAAAATGCTCAGAAAGATGTTCACAGGCACGGCCGTCGCGATCACCCTCGTCCTGGCCGCGGGCTGCTCCCAGGAAAGCGACCCGATGTTCAACGAGGTCGCCCAGGTCACGGTCTTCTCGGCGGCGGGATACTCGGTCGCCGTTAACTCGAGCCTCCAGCTCGAAGGCCGCGCCGTCACTTGGGGCGGCACCCGCGTTGACGACCGGGTCACATCGTGGGCGTCCTCGAACCCCAGCATCGCTACGGTGTCCAATACCGGACTCGTGACCGGGAAGGCTGTCGGGAGCACGCTGATCACGGCCACGGCGCAGGGCGTCAACTCGGAAGGAAGGCTGATCAACGTGACGACGACCGGCGGAACCACGCAGTAGGTCCCGGCCATGGGTAGCGGATACGTTCTCGGCATATCCGCTTTCTACCACGACAGCGCCGCCTGCCTCGTCAACGACGACGGGATCGTAGCGGCAGCCCAGGAAGAGCGCTTCACCCGGGTCAAAGGGGACGAGCGCTTTCCGCGGCACGCCGCGCAGTACTGTCTGTCCGAAGGAAAAATCACCGCGGCCGATCTGGACGCGGTTGTTTTTTATGAGAAGCCGCTGCTCAAGTTCGAGCGTCTGCTCGAGACATATCTCGACATCGCCCCCCGCGGCTTCAGCTCGTTCCGGCGGGCCGCCCCGCTCTGGATGAAGGAGCGCTTGTTCGCCGAGCGCGACATTCGCGAAGGGCTGGAGGGATATTCCGGCGTGCTGTTGTACACGGAGCACCACGAGTCACACGCCGCCAGCGCGTACTATCCTTCCCCGTTCGACGAAGCGGCGATCCTGACGGTGGACGGAGTGGGCGAGTGGGCCACAGCCACTATTGGCGTGGGACGCGGGTCCGACATCGAGCTGCTCGAAGAGCTTCGCTTCCCCGATTCCCTCGGTCTCCTATACTCGGCGTTCACGTATCACACCGGGTTCAAGGTGAACAGCGGCGAATACAAGCTCATGGGACTCGCCCCTTTCGGTGTGCCGCGGTTCGTCGACCGGATCTACTCGGACCTGCTGAAAATTGCCGAGGACGGCTCGTTCCGACTCGATCAGCGCTACTTCGATTATCGCGGCGGCCTGCGGATGACGAACGCCCGATTCGACACGCTGTTCGAAGGCCCGCCGCGCAAGCCCGAGCAGCCGCTCACACAGCGCGAGATGGACATGGCCGCGTCGGTGCAGGCCGTATGCGAGGAGATCGTTCTGCGGATGGCGCGGCATGCGCACCGCCGCACGGGCCTGTCGAGGCTATGCATGGCTGGCGGAGTCGCGCTGAACGCGGTCGCGAACGGGCGGCTGGCGCGCGAGGGTCCGTTCTCGGAGATCTGGGTGCAGCCGGCAGCCGGCGACGCAGGCGGCGCGCTGGGCGCCGCGTACGCCGCGCGCCACAGGTACTTCGGGCAGCCGCGCGCGAAGCCCGCAGGTGATTCAATGCGTGCCGCCCTGCTGGGCCCCGCGTTCGACGCCGACGCCGTCAGCCATTCGCTCGACGCATGTGGCGCGCGATACGACCGGGCAGGCGCTCGTTCCAGTCCGGCGGACGACGCCGCCGAGATGGTAGCGGGCGGAAAAGTCGTCGGTTGGTTCCAGGGGCGCATGGAGTTCGGTCCGCGGGCGCTCGGCGCGCGCAGCATTCTCGCGGACGCGCGCGACCCCGGGATGCAGTCGCTGATCAACCAGAAGATAAAGTTCAGGGAAGGGTTCCGGCCGTTCGCGCCGAGCGTGCTCGCCGAGCGCGCGACGGAATTCTTCGACGTGAACGCCGACTCGCCTTACATGACCTTCGTCTTTCCGGTCGCCGAGTCGAAGCGCCGCGAATCAGCCTCGAGCGACGCCGGTCTGGCGCGCGTGCACGACGTGCGCTCGGACATTCCCGCCGTCACGCATCTGGATCACTCCGCGCGGCTGCAGACCGTGTCGCGCGCGGCTAATCCCGCGTTCCACGAGATGATATCGAGCTTCGATTCAAGAACCGGATGTCCGGTGGTGGTGAACACCTCCTTCAACGTTCGCGGGGAGCCGATCGTGTGCACGCCGGGCGACGCGTTCCGGTGCTTCGCCCGCACGCGGCTGGACGCGCTCGTCATCGGTCCCTTCGTGCTGCGCCGGTCCGAGCAGGACGAAGCCGCGCTCGATGCGGCGGCCGCCGGCAGCGGCGCGATGGGGTTGGACTGATGCAACGACAGGATCGGTCAAGGACGGGCACCGCCCGCAGCGGGCGGGTATTCGCCTTTACCTTGATGGTGGGCTTCATCTTCGTCGCCCTGATCGGGGCGTGGAAGGACGTCGCTCTCCTTGTCAGGGGAGGGCAGATCATGGCCGTGGTGGCCTTTCTTGCCGGCGTGCTCGTGCCACGCCGCCTCGAGCCCGTTCGCCGTGGCTGGATGGCCTTTGGCGAGGCGATCGGCCGGTTCACTACGCCGGTAATGATGGCCATCGTGTACTATCTGGTGCTCACGCCCACCGGTCTGATCAGGCGCGCGGTTTCCAGGCGCCCGGGTCCGGCCGCGTCATATTGGGAGCAGCGTCCTCCG
>DATLBG010000056.1:0-7958 GCA_035527035.1 Gemmatimonadaceae bacterium
TGTTCGAGGCGCTCCGAAGCCGGGTCGGGGGAGAAATCCGTCGGTTACAGGAAGTTTCCCGTTGCCTGGCACAGCTCGACGTGCTGGCGACGTTCGCCGACGTGGCCGCGATCGAGCGGTACGTCCGGCCGGAGATCACCGACGGGTACGAGCTGGAGATCGTCGGCGGGCGTCACCCCGTCGTCGAGCGGATGATGCCGCGGGACAAGTTCATCCCGAACGACGTCCGGCTGACGGACGACGCCCGGATGATCATTCTCACCGGACCGAACATGGCCGGGAAGTCGACGATCCTGCGTCAGATCGGATTGATCGTGCTCATTGCCCAGGTGGGGTCTTTCGTGCCGGCGATTCGGGCCCGGGTGGGGATCGTGGACCGGATCTTCACGCGAGTGGGGGCAAGCGACAACCTGGTGCGCGGCCAGTCCACGTTCATGGTCGAGATGTCGGAAACGAGCGCGATCCTGCACTCGGCGAGCGACCGCAGCCTCGTGTTGCTCGACGAGATCGGGCGAGGCACTTCGACGTATGACGGCGTCTCCATCGCGTGGGCGGTGACGGAGCACCTGCACGACCGGCTTCAGTGCAAGACGATCTTTGCGACTCACTACCACGAGCTGACGCAATTGAGCGAGCAGATGCCAGCGGTGCGGAATTTCAACGTAGTCGTGAAGGAGACGGCTGACCGCGTGCTTTTCCTTCACCGGCTGGAGCCGGGCGGCGCCGATCGCTCGTACGGCATCGAGGTAGGGCGCCTCGCCGGCTTGCCCGAGCTCGTGCTCGACCGCGCGCGCCAGGTGCTCAAGTCGTTGGAGAGCGGGCACATAGTGAGCTCGGGGCGTCGGCGCGAGCCGGCGACTACGCCTCAGCTCCCGCTTTTTGCAGAGGAAGCACATCCGGTGCTGTCGGAGCTCCGGGGGACGGACCCCAACAACCTCACGCCGCTACAGGCGCTCGACCTCGTCGCGCGCCTCGTAGACAGGGCGAAGCAGGGGTAACTTCATGCGCATGAACTCGCGTTCCATGGCTTGGTTGGCGCTCGTGGCGACAACCGCCCTCTCGGCTTGCGACAAAGAGGCGGAGACGAATCCGGTGGTCACCGGCCACACAGGCCCCAAGCCCGAGGTGCTGCCGCAGATGATCAACAGCGAGCTCCCATTCCGGTACCCTCCGGCGCTTTATTCGCGGAAGATCCAGGGGAACGTTACGCTGCGAATTTTCATCAATGCGCAGGGCCGGGTCGCCGCCGACTCGACGAGGGTCGTGGAGACATCGAGCTACGCCGCGCTCGATTCAGCGGCGGTAAGGGGATCCCGCGATCTGCGGTTCGTGCCTGCGCGCCGCCGCGGGGAAGCGATTCCCGTGTCGATCCTCTTCCCCGTGTACTTCAGGCATCCGGACGCTCCCGCGCTTCCGGGAGATACCATCCTGCGGCAGAGCCAGCGGCCCAAGTGAAGCAGAACGGCTCCGCCTCGATGGGACAATTGCCTCGCTCGGACAAGCTCAAGCGGTACGACTCCGTCCTCGACACGATCGGGTGGACCCCGCTCATCCGGCTGAACCGTGTCACGCGCGGGCTCAAAACGCCGGTATACGTAAAGGCGGAGTCGTACAATCCCGGCGGCTCGATCAAGGACCGCATAGGCCTTCCGATCATCGAGCGGGCGGAGCGCGAAGGACGGCTGAAGCCCGGCGGCACAATCGTCGAAGCTACCAGCGGCAACACCGGGGTAGGCCTGGCCATAGCCGCCGTATTGAAAGGATACAAGTGTATCTTCACTATGCCGGACAAGATGTCGCAGGAGAAGGTCCGGCTGCTCAAGTCGTATGGCGCGGAGGTGATCGTGACGCCGACGGCCGTGCCGCCCGATCATCCGGAGCACTACCTGGTGATGGCGCGGCGTATCGCCGCGGAGACGCCGAACGCGATCTTCGCCGACCAGTTCTACAACGACGCGAACCCTGAAGCGCATTACGCGACCACTGGTCCGGAGATCTGGGAGCAGACCGAAGGCCGCATCACGCACTTCGTGCTCGCGGCGGGGACCGGGGGCACCGTGACAGGTGCCGGCCGCTACCTCAAGGAAAAAAATCCAAAGCTGCGGGTCATAGTCGGCGATCCTGCCGGATCGATCCTCGCGGAGAAGTGGAGAACCAGGGGCGCGAGCACGATCGAAGGAACGCCGTACAAGGTCGAGGGCATCGGCCAGGACAAAGTTCCGGGCACGCTCGACCTCACGCTGGTGGACGAGTTCCACACGATCGGCGACAAGGACGCCTTCGCGATGGCGCGGCGGCTGACTCGCGAGGAGGGTCTCTTCTCCGGCGGATCGTCGGGGTTGATGACGCATCTCGCGGTGCGCGTGGCGAAGGAGCTGAACGATCCCGGAGCGCTCGTCGTGACGCTGCTGTGCGACACGGGCGAGCGGTACCTGTCCAAGCTGTACAGCGACGAGTGGATGCGGGAGAACCAGATGCTCGACGCGGCGCGCGTCTCTCTCGAGGACGTGCTCGTGCGGAAGACGTCGAAGTCCGCCTCGATCGTGAGCACCACGCCGGGCGCGAGCGTGCGGCAGGCAGTCGGGCTGATGACGCTGCACGACGTGTCGCAGCTGCCCGTGATGGACGGGCCCGATTGCGTCGGCTCGATCAGCGACTGGGCCCTGTCGCAGAAGACGCTCGCCGATCCCAAGCTGCTGGACGCCGCCGTGGCGGACGTGATGGACTCGCCGTTCCCGGTCGTGGACGCGCACCAGTCGGTGGATGGAATCGTGAAGCTGCTGTCGAAGTCGACGCCGGCGGTGCTCGTGCGCGACGACGGCCGGCTCGGCATCGTGACCCGATCCGACATGCTTCACTTCATGATGTCCAACTGAGCATGCGCAGATGAAAGTCACCGTGTTGCTGGGCGGGGCGTCGTCGGAGCGCGACGTATCGATGGCGTCGGGGCTGCGCATCGCGGACGCGCTGCGCTCGAAGGGTCACGACGTCTCGCTGGTGGACCCGGCCAAGGGCGTGATCGATCAGGGTGCCGAGCGCGCGTTGCGGGCGCGCGGGGTGAAGACAGCGCCGCCGTCGCTCGAAGAGCTTCGCTCGTTCAACGGCGGCACGATCCTGCCGACGCTGACGCAGCTGCCGGAGGTGGCCGGCGCCGACGTTCTGTTCCTGGCGCTGCACGGCGGCCAGGGCGAGGACGGCACCATCCAGGCGATGCTGGACATGGCCAAGAAACGCTACACTGGTAGCGGGCATCTCGCGAGCGCGCTGGCGATGGACAAGGACCTGTCCAAGGTCCTGTTCCGGGCCGCCGGCGTCGGCACCCCCGACTGGCTGATGGCACCCGCCACGCGCGAGGAAGTGGTCGAACGACTCGGCCTGCCGGTGGTCGTCAAGCCTTCCAAGCAGGGCTCGACCGTCGGGCTCGCCGTCGTGAAAAAGGCGGATGACCTCGCCGCGGCCATCGACGAGGCTTTCCGATACGACGACGAAGTCATGATCGAGGAGTTCATCCCCGGGCGCGAGCTCACCGTCGGGATACTCGGCGACGAGGTTCTCCCGGTCGGCGAGATCATCTCGAAGAACGAGATCTACGATTACGAGGCCAAGTACACGGCCGGGATGGCGGTGGAGGTGTTTCCGGCGGACATACCGGCCGCGGTTTCGGACGACGCCCAGCGGCAGGCAATGGCGGCATTTCGGGCGCTCAAGCTTGGCGGCTACGCCAGGATCGACTTTCGCATGGCCGCCGACAATTCGCTGTACTGTCTCGAGGCGAACACGTTGCCTGGAATGACCGAGCTGAGTCTCATTCCACAGGCAGCTGCCGCGGTGGGAATATCCTTTGCGGATTTCTGTGAGCGAATTGTACAGGTTGCCGCGGGGAAGTGATCATGTGGCTGAGGCGAAGCGTCGATGGCGACTGAGTATCAGGAAGAGCGCAGGTTCGGAGTAACACCCGCGGTCGCGTGGCTGCTTGCGATCAACATCGGGGTGTTTTTCCTGCAGCTGGCGATTTTCGGCGAGCGCAACGTCTTCGGCGCGCTCGGCTTCGACAGCGTCGCGATGCCGTCGGGGTGGTGGACGATGGCGACGTACATGTTCGTCCACGCCGGACTCGCGCATCTCGCCTTCAACATGTTCGCGCTCTGGACCTTCGGCCCGCGAGTGGAGCGGGAGTGGAGCACTCGCGGCTTCACCGCATTCTACCTGTGGTGCGGACTCGGCGGCGCGCTCACGCACCTGATCCTCGTGCGAAGCGGAGTCCTGGTCGGCGCTTCTGCAGCGGTGTACGGCGTGATGCTGGCGTTCGCGATTCGCTGGCCGGACGAAGAGGTGTTCGTGTTCGGAATCATCCCGATGAAGACCAAGTGGTTCGTCGGGTGGATGGTGGTGATGAACCTGGCGCTGGCGATGGCGTCGCAGCGCGGCGGCTCCGCGGGGTCAGGCATCGCGGCCGTGGCACATCTTGGGGGACTCGCGTTTGCGTGGGTGTATATCAAGGGGCCCGGCGCGGGCGGCATCGAGCGATTCCGCCGGCGCGTCGCCGCGATTCCCGACGACCCGGATGAGATGCCGCGCCCGGTGCCCAAGCCGCAGCCGCGCTCGCGCGAAAGCGCGGTGAGCCGCACCGATGCGGTCGTAGCGAAGAGCATGGCCACGGCGCCGAAGCTGCTTCCACCACCGGTGGACAGCAGAAAGCGCCGATCGGAAGAGCTCAACCGGGTGCTCGACAAGATCTCGCAATCGGGCGTCCAGAGCCTCAGCCCCGACGAGCGCACGATACTCGAGCGGTTCTCTCGCGAGCTCCGCGGGGGTTAGTACTCCGCGGGGTCGGTGGCGTCCTCTTCCATCCAGGCGCCTACGCTTTTCAAGGGACCGGCATCCGTGAATATCCGATCGTGACGGCGTCCCTTGAAAAGCTAAGACGGCGCCTTCGATGGAAGAGGACGCCACCTCCCCTTGCCAGTTGCGCAACGCTCGCGGACACGCGAGACTCCGCTCTCATGCCGCGACCTGAACTGCTCGAGACGTTCGAGAATCCACATCCCAAGCGGGATTACGAGATCTACATGGAGACGACCGAGTTCACGGCGCTCTGTCCCGTGGGCGGCATCGAGACCGATGCCGCGGAGCTCGAGCTGCTGCGCGGAGGCGCGCCCGATTTCGGGACGATAAAGATCCGGTACGTTCCCGCCGCCGCTTGTGTCGAGCTCAAGAGCCTAAAGCTCTACTTATGGAGCTTCCGCAACGACGGCATTTTTTACGAGCGCGCGGTCAACCGCATCCTCGATGATCTGGTGGAACGGGTGCAACCGAAGTGGATGGAAGTCGTAGGCGACTTCAACGTCCGGGGCGGCATCAAATCGGTCATTACGTCCACACACGGGAAGCGCTAGCCGCGCTTCTTGCGCCGAGCCGGCGTCCGACCGCACCTTCTCCGGAGACCCGGTCTTTGATCACGGGATCAGGACCAGGCCGGCTCGTTAACTCCCTCCGGAGATTGGAATGGATTTGCTTACCTGGCTGATTGTGGGACTCATCGCGGGCGTGCTCGCGTCGCTCGTCATGGGCGGCACGGGGTACGGCCTTATCGGCGACATCATCATCGGTATAGTCGGCGCGTTCGTCGGCGGCTGGCTGTTCACGAAGCTCGGGGTCACTACCCCCTTCGGCGGAATCGCCGGCGTGATCTTCGTGGCATTCATCGGCGCGGTTGTCCTGCTATTCGTATTGCGCTTGATCCGGCGCTCTACAACCCGGACCTGACCGAAAGCTGAAAGGCGTGGGCCGGAACCTCCGGTCCACGCCTGCTTTCCGCGGGAAACCCTTCGGGCCGGATGCCGTAGGGAGCTCGGCGCCCCCAACGTCTTCGATCTCCGAGCCGTATAGTCGAGCAAACCATTCTTGACCCCGCCTGCTCTAAAAGCTGGCGACCTTCGTCGTTCCAAAACCTCATCTCCGCACCCCCATGACACAGCTCCGTGTAATTCCGGCAATCATCCTGCTTTCGCAGGTAGCGCTCGCCTGCGCCACCGCGAGACCGTCGAAGCCGACAGCGACCGGACCGTCGCCTGCGGGCGCGTCGCAAACCGCTTCCGCCGCCGCCCCCGCGGGCGCCGCGGGCGCGGCGCCTGCCGGTGGAGCGCCAGCCGCAGCCCCGGCGAGAAAGACAATCGCCAGCGCCACGAGAACCAGCCGGAAGGTCGACGGCCTTTTCTCGCTGTATCAGGACACGGCGAACGGTTCGCTGCACATGCTGGTGAAGAAGGACCAGCTCGGAAAGGAATTCATCTACTTCATGCACGTCGTGGACGGCGTCACTTCGGCCGGCTACTTCCGCGGCGCCTTCGCCAACAACGACGTCTTCTCGATCCGCAGGAACTACAACAAGCTCGAGTTCGTGACGCAGAACACGCAGTTCTACTTCGACCCTGCCAGCCCGCTGGCGCGCGCCGCGGCCGCCAACATCAGCCCGGCGGTCGTGAGCGTGCAGGAGATCGTGGCCGAGGACTCGGCTTCGTACCTCGTCAAGGTCGATGACATCTTCCTCACCGAAGCGCTGGCGCAGGTGAAGCCGTCGCCGAACCCGAACGCGCGCCCCGGCCAGGAGTTCAACCTTGGCAGCCTGAGCAGGACGAAGACGCGGTACGTGTCGGTGCGCAACTATCCGCTCAACGCCGATGTGGTCGTCGAGTACGTGTACGAGAATCCGCTTCCGGTCAATCGCGGCGGCTCCGACATCACCGATGCGCGCAACGTCAGCATATCCGTGCAGCACAGCTTCATCGAGATGCCGTCGGATGGGTACACGGCGCGGCTCGACGATCCCCGCGTGGGATACTTCACGGCGCAGAACACGGACATGCTGTCCGCGAGCTCGACGCCGTACCGCGACATGATCACCCGCTGGAAGCTGGTGAAGCAGGATCCGACCGCCGCAGTCTCCGAGCCGGTGACGCCGATCACCTGGTGGATCGAGAACACCACGCCGCACGAGCTGCGCGAGCCGATCCGCCAGGCGGTTCTCGAGTGGAACAAGCCGTTCGAGGCAGCCGGGTTCAGAAATGCGGTCGTCGTGAACATTCAGCCTGATGATGCGACGTGGGATGCCGGCGACATCAGGTACAACGTTCTTCGCTGGACCTCGTCTCCCAACCCGCCGTTCGGCGGCTACGGCCCGAGCTTCATCAACCCGCGCACCGGTGAGATCCTCGGCGCCGACGTGATGCTGGAGTACGTGTTCATCACCAACAGACTGCGACAGGAGCGCCTGTTCAACGTGGCGGGCCTGTTCGCCTCGGATGCCGAAGAGACCAGCGAGACGCGCGCCAACCACTCGCTCGTCTGCTCGGCGGGACATTACCTGCACCTCAACACGATGTTCGGAATGCAGGCGCTCCAGATCGACGGCGCCTCCGAGTACGATCAGCGCGAATACATCCGTCAGTCCATCGCGTACCTCGCTCTACACGAAGTCGGTCACACGCTCGGCCTGAACCACAACATGAAGTCGAGCCAGATGCTGAGCCCCGCGCAGCTCGCGGACCGGGCGATCACTTCGGCCAAGGGCGTCACCGGCTCGGTGATGGAGTACCCGCTGGTGAATCTGGGATCGAATGGCGCCGTAGTGGATTACTTCCCGAACAAGCCCGGCCCGTACGACTACTGGGCGATCCAGTTCGGTTACTCGCCGGACCTGACCGACCCCGCGAAGATGAGCACGCTGCTCGCGCGCTCGACGGAGCCTGACCTTGCGTTCGGCAACGATGCGGACGACATGCGGGCGCCGGGCAAGGCGATTGATCCGCGCGTGAACACCAACGATCTCTCGAGCGACGCGATCGCGTACTCGTCTTCGCGCATCGACCTCGCGAACGACCTGATGCGCAGACTGCCGGCGAGATACGCCACGCAGGGCAAGTCGTACCACGAGATGCGGTCGGCGTACCTGGTCCTGA
>DATLBG010000057.1:0-2439 GCA_035527035.1 Gemmatimonadaceae bacterium
CGAAAACCGCAGCTACGCGCGGGTGAACGTCGTCCCGATCCGCGACCCGATCATCGGTCCCATCAAGTCCGCGCTCCGGCCGAACGGCGAGATAGTTCTTGTCGGCGCCACGGTGCGAGGGGTGGTGATAGTGACGCTGCCGAGCAATTTCGTGAGCGGGTGCCCGTAAAGAGCAGGTATGAGGTATTAGGCATTAGTAAAAAGACGGCCCGCGGCGACACGCTGCGGGCCGTCTGTCTTTTCCAATCACTAATACCTAATAGCTAATACCTAGTACCTAATAGCTATCTTTTCGCCCATGCTCCGATTCACCACCGCAGGCGAATCCCACGGCCAGGCCCTCGTAACCATCCTCGAAGGCATGGTCGCCGGGCTGCCGCTGTCCGCCGAGGACGTCAACGGCGAGCTGGCGCGGCGTCAGCACGGCTATGGCCGCGGGCGGCGCATGCAGATCGAATCGGATGCCGTGGAGTTTCTTTCCGGCGTGCGCGCGGGGGAGACGATCGGGTCTCCGATCGCCATGCTGATCCGCAACCGCGATTGGAAGAACTGGTCTGAGATCATGGACCCCGCGCGCAGCGGCACCGATCCCGACAAGCGGAAGCGCGCGGTCACGCGCCCGCGGCCGGGACACGCCGATCTCTCAGGAATGCTCAAGTACGATCGCGCGGACGCCCGGGATGTGCTCGAGCGCGCGTCGGCGCGCGAGACGACCGCGCGCGTCGCCGCGGCCGCGGTGTGCCGGCGGTTGCTCTCCGAGTTCGGCGTGCGCGTGGGAAGCCACGTCGTGCACCTGGGCGGCATCGACGCTGTGGTGCCCGGGACGATGCCCGACGACATCAACGCCGCGGTCGCCGAATCGCCGCTGCGCACGCTGGACAAGGAGTCCGAGCAGCGCATGATCGCGCTCGTGGACCAGGCGAAGCGCGACGGCGACACGCTCGGCGGGATCTGTGAAGTCGTGTGCGCGGGGCTGCCCGTGGGACTAGGCTCCTACGTTTCGTGGGACAGAAAGCTCGATGGCCGGCTCGCGGCGGCGATCATGTCCATTCCCGCCGTGAAGGGGGTCGAGCTCGGCATCGGGTTCGAGGCCGCGCGTCTTCCGGGCTCGCGCGTGCACGATGAGATCGACGCGCTGAGCGACGCGGCGCTGGCGGGCGGAGTCCACCGCCGCAGCAACCGCGCCGGGGGACTCGAAGGCGGAATGACGACCGGTGAGCCGCTGGTGCTCCGGGTAGCGATGAAGCCAATCAGCACGCTCATGAAGCCGTTGGCGACGATAGATACCGAGAGCAGGGAGGCTGCCTCCGCAGTTGCCGAGCGCAGCGATGTAACCGCTGTTCCGGCCATGGGTGTAATCGCGGAGGCGATGGTCGCGTTCGTTGTCGCCCAGGCGTTCCTGGAAAAATTCGGGGGAGATTCTCTCGGCGAGACGCGACGGAACTACGACTCCTACATCGCGCACATCAACGAGCGGCGGTAGGGAAAGTGCGGCTCGCGGTGTCCGTTGTCCGTTTTTCCGTTGTCTGTAAGGCCGTGAATGCGGTGGGCACCGCAGTAACGGAAAAACGGTTTACAGAAAAACAGACAACGGATAGCGCGCAACGCCGTTCCCGACGCCGTTGATGCCCGTTTTTCTAATCGGCCTCCCCGGCGCCGGCAAATCCACAATCGGACAAGCGGTCGCAGCCAAGCTCCATTTACCGTTTGTAGATTTGGATCGCGACATCGAATCAGCCGCCGGAAAATCCATCGAGCGGATCTTCTTAGAGGACGGCGAGCCGCGGTTTCGGGAGATGGAGGCCGAGGCTACTGCGCGGATTCCGCGTACCCCTGCTATAGTTGCTCCTGGCGCCGGATGGATCTCGAACGAGGCAGTCAGGGTACTTGTGCGTCACACAGGCCCTGCCATATACCTTAGAGTAGAGCCTCGGACGGCTGCCTCGCGGCTCGGGGCCGCCGTCGCGGACCGGCCCCTCCTGGCCGGTGACCCGGTGGAGCGGCTGGAGCGGCTGCTGGCCGACCGGCGCGAGCTCTACGAGTCGGCCGACGCGTCAGTCGACACGGAACTGTACCCATTCGAAGAAGTCGTTCAACGGACCGCCGAGCTTGCCTCGGCGTTTCTGCGACACCAGCGGGAATAAGAGGATCATGGACGAACAGCTGCCTATTGCTATGCCTTTCAGGGTCATGGGACCACACGAGCGCGGACGGTTTGCCCCCGAGGCGTGGGGCCACTTGCTCGCGCTCAGCGGATCCGGTGCCATAAACCCCGCGGAGCTCGAGCACATCATCGAGCGCGCTCTGGTGCAGTTCGAGGGAAGGATCGCGCTGGACGACTTGCGCAACCTCCTCGAAGGCACCGGGCTCGACGATGTGAGCGCGGCCGGCGACAACCCGACGGTGCACTAGGCGATGGCTGCGAAAAAGACCACCAAG
>DATLBG010000058.1:0-4031 GCA_035527035.1 Gemmatimonadaceae bacterium
TGGATTCGTCGCCCGCGCCCAGTCAGAGAGCGCAGCCGGATTGGCGACGCGCTCGCATGCGATGGTGGCTCCATTCCAGCGCGGATGGCAACACGCGCCAGCGCTCGGGAGCCGCGCAGTGGCCTGGTGGATCGACGGCGACGTCGCCGCCGCCGAGGTCGCGCTTGGGGCGGGCTGCGTGCGGTCTGTCGCAGTGCCCGTGAGCGCGGCCGGGGACTTTGTGCTGCGACCGGATTTTCACGATGTGCTGAGTGACATGGTGCAGCCGTGCGGCGGCGCGCGCGGATTCGCGCCGATGTCCGGCTCGTCACTGGCGATGCTCGCGGGAGCCGGGCCCCTGGCTCCGTCACGCGCGTTCGCGCAGCCGCGTGCTACGCCGTCCCTCACTGCCGCATTGTTGCTCCTTGGCGCGATCCTCTCGGCGCTGCTCGAGCTGCTGGTCCGTCGCGGTCCGCGGGGGAGCGCGCGGAACGATGGGGCGCGGGGCGAGCCAGGCCCCGAGATCCTGAAGGTCGCATGAGCGCGGCTCAATGACGGCGCGAGAGCGGGTAGGGCAGGCGAGAGTGTATCTCGCGATATCGGTCATCGCCGCGGCCGTCGTGTGGGCCATGGCGGGCGCGTTCGCGATCGGAGTCGTGTTGCTCGTCTTCGGTCGCGTTACGGGGATGGTGCCGCCGGGGGGACTCACCTTGCTCCCCGCGCTGGGCGCCGCGCTGGCGGCCGGCGTCACGGTTTACAGAGCGTGGCCGGGCCGCTCGCTGGAGCGCGTCGCGTTATGGGTTGAAGAGCGAGAGCCATCGCTCGAGTTCGCGCTGGTGACGGCCACCGACCCCGCTCTGCGCCCGTCGCTGGATCTCGAGCGCGCGGCCGCTTTCGACGTCAGGGCGACTCTGATGCGCCCCGTCGCGAGGATGCTCCTGATCGCGATCGTCGCGGTGCTGCTAACCGGCGGGGCGGCGCTGGCGCTGTCGGGCGCGGAAGGAACGCGTGAGATCCTCTCGGGCCGTGCATCCGCGGCCGCGCTGCGCTCCGCGGCGGCGCCGGACGATCCGTTGGCGGGACTCAGGGTGACGGTCACTCCTCCGGCGTATACGGGGCGCCGCGCCAGCACGGCCGACGATCCTGCCTCGGTTACGGCGCTTCGCGGCAGCCGCATAGCGATCAGCGGGCGCGGCAGCGGCGTCGCTGCGTTTCTGGGCGACGCCGCGCTCGACGTGTCGGGCGGACGCGGCTGGCGACTCCAGCTGGCGATGCCGGCCCGGCCCGTCGCGCTCACGCTGCGACACGGCGAGCGCCGGCGCGTGATAGTGCTGGAGCCTCGAGCGGACGCCGCGCCGAAGGTCCGGCTCACGTCGCCGCCGCGGGACACGATCATGCAGAGCGCGGACGGAAGCGTCCGGGTCATGGCGACGATCGAGGACGACATCGGCATCGCCGACGGCTTCGTCGAGTACATGCTCAGCTCGGGCGCCGAGGAGACGTTCACGGCTCGTACCGTCGTCATCGGCGCGCGCCAGTTCCGAGAGGGGACGCGCGGGGAGCTATCCGCGGTGATCGATTTCGGATCGCTGCGCATGGGACCGGGCGACCTGATCTCGATCCGCGCCGTCGCGCGCGACGGCAATGCCGTCTCCGGCCGGGGCGTCGGTATCTCCGACACCCGCACGTACCGCGTTGCGCGCCGCGACGAATACGATTCCGTGGCGGTCGAGGCCGGCGCTCCGATTGTTCCCGAGAGCACGGTGGTGAGCCAGCGCATGCTCATCCTGCGAGCCGAGGCTCTGTTGCGCGAGCAGCCCGCGCTGAGCCGCGACTCGGTGCTCACGCGCGTTCGCGGGATCGCGGCGGATCAGATCCGGCTGCGCGAGCGGGTGCACGACCTCATCTATCCCGCGCACGTACACGCGGAGGGAGAGATCGAGGCGGAGGGTGAGCCCGAGGACACCGAGGAGGGGAGCGCCCCGGTGAACCCGAATCTCAAGACCGCTTATGAGGAGATGTGGAGCGCCTCGCGCGAGCTGCAGATCGCGGAGGCCGCCGCCGCTCTGCCGTTCATGCGCGCGGCCGCGGCAGCGCTCGACCGTGCGCGGCTTGCTAACCGCTATTACCTGCGAAGCCGGTCGTCGCGCATCGTGGTGGACGTGCCACGCGTTCGCATGCAGGGCAAGGACAAAGGCGTGTCGGCGACGCGCGAGCCGCGGTCCGCCGACCTCGAACTTCAGGAAGTCGCGCGGGATTTCGCGCGCGCAGCCGCGATCCGGGACCGGGCCGCGGCTGCTAACGAGCTGTCGCTCGTCCGAGTGCGCGCGCTGGAAGCCCTGCCGGAGTTTGCCGCCGCACTTGACCCGGTAATTCAGGCGCTGCGCCGGGGTCGCGAGCCGGGCCCGGCCATGTCCGCCGCGCGTGCCGAGCTCGATCGCGCCGAATCGATCGTCCGCGACGGCGCGACGTGGAGTCGCTGGTGAGCGAATTCGTGTTCTGCACCGGGCGATACGCCTCCGGGGACTGGGAGAGCGCGCCGCTGCTGCCCGCGAATCTCATCGACTCGGTCGCGAGGTACACGTCCATCGAAGTTGCCGCGACGGGCGTGACCGTGCCGCTCGATTCGCCGCGCATCTTCGACCATCCCCTCGTGTACCTCACCGGGCATCTCCCATTCAGGCTCAACGAAGCCGAGCGCGCCAACATGCGGCTGTTCACCGAGCGCGGGGGCATGGTCTTCATCGACGACCACAACCACGACGTCGGCGGAATATTCCACAAGACGGCCACCGAGGAGATCGGTCGCACGTGGTCACCGCTGCGGGCGCTACGGAACGATCACCGGCTGTATTCCGCATTCTTCGAGTTCAAGGAAGGCCCGCCGGCCACGAGCCACGAGTTGAACGGGTGGGGCGACAATCTCATCCACCCGCACCTGAGCGCCGTCACGAAAGATGGGCGGATCTCGGTCCTGTACAGCAACAAGGACTACAGCTCCGAGTGGAACTACCACCCGGAGAACAAGAAGTTCAGCTCGGTTGACAACACGCGCTTCGGCGTGAACATCATCGTGTATGCGCTCACGAGCTGAGTGGGCGCTGCGCGCTGCGGCGCTCGCGGCGCTGGTGCTCCTGTTGTGGACCGCGCTGCGGCCGCCGTCGGCAGCCGCTCGCGGGAGCGCGGCGCGGGGCGGTCTGGAGCGGGCGCTCATCGACGCAACGCGGGAAGCCGTTCCCGCTCTCAGGGTCGAGCTCGACAGCGCCCCGGACCCCGTGCACCGCGAGTGGCTCGCCGCGATTCGCGCCGCGGGCACGGACGTGGCGTGGCGCGCCGATGACTTGGTACCGATCGGCGTGGGAGTGTCGCGTGTCGCGGAGCCGGAAGGCCGTGTGCGGGTGACGGTGGCCGGCTCGGACAGCGCCCGCGTGATCTTGTCTGATGGCCTGGGCCAGCTCGATACCGTCGCAGTGGGCGCATCCCAATCTTCCAGGGTGCTGCGGACCGCCACTGGAGTTGTGGCGGCTGCTGGTGGCGGTAGCCGCGCTGTCGCGCCGCTTCCGCCGCCGGCCCCTGTGCGACGGCTGCTCGTTCTCGGCGCGGCCGGCTGGGAGGCGAAGTTCGTCGTCGCGGCGCTGGAGGAATCGGGGTGGAGTGTCGACGCCCGCATTCGCGTCGCGCCCGGTGTCGAGACCCGTCAGGGCGCGAGCTACTCTCTCGACACCGCGAGGTACTCCGCGGTGATTGCGCTCGACGCGTCCGCCGCGCCGCTCGCCGGCGCGATCGAGCGCTTCGTGAGCGCGGGAGGGGGCGCGGTGCTGGCCGGCGCTGCCACCCGCCTGCCAGCGTTCGCCCGCATCGCGCCGGGCACTGCCGGCCCGGCCCGCGTTGCGGGCGCCCGGCCGGGTCTCCGGCTCAGCGGGATCAAGCGCGACGCCGTGATCCTCGACTCGCAGCGCGGCGCGGCGCTCGTTGCGGCGAGGCGGGCGGGTTTCGGACGTGTCGTGGCGAGCGGCTACGACGAGACCTGGCGGTGGAGGATGCGCCCGGGG
>DATLBG010000059.1:0-10525 GCA_035527035.1 Gemmatimonadaceae bacterium
AGTCCGCCCCAGCCGAGCTTCTGCCTGATGCGGCTGAAGAAGCTGTCGGGCGGGAATCGGACGAGCTGCACCGGCGAGCCCGACTTCCGCACGATCAGCCGCTCGCCGCGCGCGACCTCGGTGCCGCCCTGGCCATCGACGGTCAGCAACAGCTCGTCCGGGCCGTCGACGCCTTGCAACACGATCTCCGCATCCGGATGGACGACCAGCGGACGCACGCCGAGCGTATGCGCGGAGATGGGCGTGATTACGATGGACTCCAGCCGCGGCGCCACTATCGGCCCGCCCGCGGAGAGACTGTACGCGGTTGAGCCGGTCGGGGTCGCTATCACGATACCGTCGGCGGCGTACGCGCCGATCTGCTCGCCGTCGATCGAGATCGCAAGGCGCACCACGCGCGCGAACCCGCCCTTATGGAGCACCAAGTCATTCAGCGCGAGCCATTCCTCGCCGCCGGCCTTCGTCCCTGCACCGCCGTCCGTTCGGGCGGTGAGCGTCATCCGCGACTCGGCGATGAAATCTCCGGCACGAAAGCGCCGCAGCGAGGCCTCGACATCCGACGCGCTGCAGCTCGTCAGGAATCCGAGCCGACCCAGATTGATGCCGATGATCGGAACGGTCTGGCCGCGAAGCAGCTTCGCGCCGCGCAGAAGTGTGCCGTCGCCGCCGAGCGTCACCAGCGCGTCGAGCTTGCTCCCGCCCTCCAGCTCCTGCTTCGAGCCCGACCGCAGCCGCTGCTCGAACAGGAGCTCGAAGCCCAGCTCCGGCGCGAGCCGCTCCAGCAGCGCGATCATTCCGGGAAGCTGGTCGTAGCCTTCATGTCCGACGATGCCGATGCGCATCAGCCCGCCATCGCCTCGGTCTCGCGCAGCGCCCTAACGCGGTTCGCGATCCCGACCATGTCGAGACCGATCGCGGCCAGCTGCCGCGCGCGCGACGCCTGCTCGATGAACCTGTCAGGCACGCCGTGCGTCGCCACGCGCACCGACGGATCGAGCTTGCCGACGACGCCCGCCATGAACGCGCCGAACCCGTTGACCACCGTGCCCTCTTCCACGACGAGGAGATGGCGGTGGTCGGCGATGATGGCGCTGAGCGTGAGCTCGTCGTACGGCTTGAGGTAGCGGCAGTTCACCACCGTCACGTCCAACCCCTCGGCGGCCAGCGCTTCCGCCGCCGCGATCGCAGGAAGCACCATCGTTCCCACGGCGAGGATCGCGAAGCCGTCGCCGTTGCGATCGCCGCTCTGGCGCAGGACTTCCCAGGTGGCGTATGGAACCGCCGCGATCCTGGTCGCGGCCGCCGGCTGATCCGGCGCCGCGTCGCGAGGATAGCGCAAGGAGAATGGCCCCTTGTCGTGCTCCACGCCGGCGCGCAACAGCCCGAGCATCTCCTCGGCGTTCTTCGGCGCGGTCACGGTGGCGCCGGGTATCGCAAGCATGTACGCAATGTCGTACAGCCCCATGTGCGTCGGCCCATCTTCTCCCACCAGACCGGCACGATCCATTGCGAACACGACCGGGAGGTCCTGGATCGCAACGTCGTGCACGATGCTGTCGTACGCCCGCTGGAGAAAGGTCGAGTAAATCGCGCATACCGGGCGCAGTCCGCGCGTCGCGAGTCCCGCGGCGAAAGTGACGGCATGCCCCTCGGCGATTCCCACGTCGAAGAACCTGTCGGGATGCGCGGATGCGAACGCTGCCGTGCCGGTTCCGCTCGGCATCGCCGCCGTGATCGCGACGATGCGGCGATCATCCGCCGCGAGGTCCGCGAGCCCACGACCGAAGATCGCCGTGTATCCCGGGTTCGCGGTGGAAGCCGCGCGCTGCTTGCCGGTGGCCGGATCGTGGCCGGGGGGCAGCGCGTGCCACTTCTCGACGTGCTCGCCTGCGGGGAAACCCTTCCCCTTCTGCGTGATCACGTGCACCAGCCGCGGGCCGGCCATGTCGCGGACGGCGGCGAGCGTGCTCACCAGCGAATCGATGTTGTGCCCATCGATCGGGCCGAAATAACGGAACCCCAGCTCCTCGAACAGCACGCCTGGCGTGAGCAGCGACTTCATGCTCTCCTCCCACTTCCGCACCACGGTGCCGACCGATGAAAGCGGTCCTGGCGCATGGTCGATCGCCGAGCCGATCGCGGAGCGCACGCGATTGTAGATCGGATTCCGCTGTACCGACGTGAGATAGCGCGACATCGCCCCGACGTTAGGCGCGATGGACATCTCGTTGTCGTTCAGCACGACGATGAAATCGCGGCCGGCACCCCCGGCGTTGTTCAATCCCTCGTACGACATCCCGGACGTGAGCGCGCCGTCGCCGAGCACCGATACGACTTTGAAGGATTCGCCGTTGAGGTCGCGGGCGACCGCCATCCCGAGTCCCGCCGAGATCGCCGTGGCCGCGTGGCCGGCGCCGAAGGTGTCGTACTCGCTCTCGCTGCGCTTGAGAAAGCCGGAGATTCCGTCTTCCTGCCGCAGCGATTCCATCGCGGCGTTGCGCCCGGTGAGCAGCTTGTGCGGGTAGCCCTGGTGCCCCACGTCCCAGACGATCTGGTCTCGCGGCGCATCGAACACGGCGTGGATTGCGATGGTGAGCTCTACGACACCGAGCCCGGCGCCGATGTGACCGCCGGTGCGCGAGCAGAGCTCGATCAGACGCTCGCGCATCTCGGCGGCGAGCGCGCGAAGCTCGTCGCGCGAAAGCGACTTGAGGTCCGCCGGCGAATTGATCCGGTCGAGCAGAGGCATCTTGGGAGTCACGACTCTCTCAGTATGACGAATTTCGCGAGCGTCTGGAGCCGCTCGCCCTGAAGTCCGGGCGTGCCGACGGCCTCGCACGCGTCGGCGATCAACGCGGATGCGCGCTCCAGCGCCCCCTGGACTCCCAGCAGCGCAGGGTAAGTCTGTTTTCCGAGCGCGGCATCGCGACCGGCGGTCTTGCCGAGCCGATCGCTGGTGGACGTCACGTCGAGCACGTCGTCGGCGATCTGAAACGCCAGCCCGATGTCGTACCCGAACCGGGCGAGCGAGGCGAGCTGCCGGGCATCGGCCCCCGCCGCGAATCCACCGATGCGCACCGACGCGGCGATCAGCTCACCGGTCTTGCCGCGGTGAATGCGCTCGAGGTCGCCCAGTCCAAAATCCGCCCCGTGCGACTGGAGATCCAGCAGCTGCCCGCCGATCATCCCGCCTCCGCCGGCCGCCTTCATCAAGCACCCTGCGATCTCGGAAGCGGCGGCGTCGCCCAGCCCGAGACGCTGCGCGCCGTCCAGCGCCGCGCGGACCGCGAGCGGGACCATCGCCACGCCGGTGACCGTCGCGGTGCGGACATCCCACTTCTTGTGCACGGTGGGCCGGCCTCGTCGAAGATCGTCGTCGTCCATGCACGGCAGGTCGTCGTGCACCAGGGAATACGCGTGGACGATCTCGACGGCCGCTGCGAGTGGCGAGGCGTCGCCCTTCCCGCCGGCCGCCCTGTATGCGGCCATGAGCAGCACGCCGCGGATTCGCTTGCCGGAGCCGAGCATGGCGTAGCGCGCCGCGTCCGCAACGGCGCCCCACTCCGCGGGGACGAGCGTCCTCGCGCACACTTCCAGCGCCGCGCCGACCTCGCGCCGCTCCGCGGCGAACTCCTCCTCGAAGCTCGCCATGGTGGAGACCACAGCAGGCGACGGCGACGCGATCACGCCGCGACGCGCTCCGCGGCGCGCAGCGTGTTCTTGAGCAACATCGCGATAGTCATAGGACCGACGCCGCCAGGCACCGGCGTGATGAGCGATGCGACCTCGCGGACTTCGTCGAACGCGACGTCGCCGGCCAGGCGGTAGCCGGCCGGGACCGATGCATCGTCCACGCGATTGATTCCGACGTCGATGACCACCGCGCCCGGCTTCACCATGTCGCGCTTGACGAGATGTGTCTTGCCGGCGGCAGCGATCAGGATGTCGGCGCGGCGCGTGTGAAAGGCCATGTCCGCGGTCGCGCTGTGACACACCGTGACTGTACAGTTGGCCTGCGGCGAGTTCTGCAGCATGAGGGCGACCATCGGCTTGCCGACGATGTTGCTGCGGCCCACGATCACGCACTCTTTCCCCGAGGTCTTCACGCCCGAGCGCTGAAGCATCACCTGAATTCCAGCCGGTGTGCACGGCACGAATCCGTCGGGGTCCCCGATCAGCATCTTCCCCACGTTTACCGGGTGAAAGCCGTCCACGTCCTTCTCCGGCCTGATCCGGCGAATGACCGAGTCGGCGGCGATCTGTCTTGGCAGCGGCATCTGCACGAGGATCCCGTGTATCGCGGGGTCCGCGTTCAAAGCGTCCACCTGCGCGTCGAGCGCCGCTTGCGAGGTATCGGCGGGCATGCGGATCGTGACCGAATGCATGCCCGCTTCCTCGCACGCCTTCCCCTTCGCCTTCACGTATACCGCGCTGGCGGGATCGTCTCCGACGAGCACGACGGCCAGGCCTGGCTTCACGCCGCGCGCGGCCAGCGTCGCCGTGGCCGTCGCGACTTCGTCGCGCAGCTCGCGCGCGATCGCTTTCCCGTCGATCAGCTCAGCGGGCAAAGTCCACCGCCCGGGTCTCGCGAATGAGCACGACCTTGATCTGACCCGGGTACTGGAGCTCCGCCTCGATGCGCCGCGCGATCTCCTCGGACAGAGAGACCATTCGCACGTCGTCTACGTGGTCCGGGGTGACGACCACGCGGATCTCGCGACCGGCCTGGATGGCGAAGACTTTCTCCACGCCCTTGTAGCTCGACGCGATCTTCTCGAGCCCCTCGAGCCGCTTCACGTAAGTCTCGAACGCTTCGCGCCGGGCCCCTGGTCTCGATCCCGAGATCGCGTCCGCCGCCTGCACGAGGACCGATATCTCGCTCTCGTGCGGCACGTCATCGTGGTGCGCCGCGATGCAGTTCACCACGAGCGGATGCTCGTCATACCGCGTAGCTACTTCGACGCCGAGCTGAACGTGGGTTCCTTCGTGCTCGTGGGTGAGCACCTTGCCGATGTCGTGCAGCAGTGCGCCGCGCTTCGCCATGGGGACGTCGAGCCCCAGCTCTGCGGCCATGATTCCGGCCAGCCACGCGACTTCCTTGGAATGGTTCAGGATGTTCTGCCCGTAGCTCGTGCGCCACCGCATGCGGCCGATCAGCTTGATGATTTCCGGGTGGAGCCCGTGCACGCCGCTGTCGTACGCGGCGCGCTCGCCGGTCTCGATAATGCCGACGTTGACCTCCTCCTTCGATTTGGCGACGACTTCCTCGATCCGCCCCGGATGGATGCGTCCATCGGCGACCAGCTTCTCGAGGGACAGCCGCGCGACTTCCCGCCGCACGGGATCGAAGCAGGATACAACGACCGTGTCCGGGGTGTCGTCGATGATGACGTCCACGCCCGTCGCCAGCTCGAACGCCCGGATGTTACGGCCCTCGCGTCCGATGATGCGGCCCTTCATCTCGTCGTTCGGCAGCGCGACGGCCGACGCGGTGGTCTCCGACGTGTGCTCCGCGGCGATCCGCTGGATGGCGAGCGCCACGATCTTCTTGGCCTCGCGGTCGGCGCTCTTGCGCGCTGTCTCGCGGATCTCGCGCACGCGGTTGGCTGCGTCCGCCTGCGCTTCTTCTTCGATCCGGTGGATCAGCTCCGTCTTGGCTTCCTGCGCCGACATGCCGGCGAGCTGCTCGAGCCGGCGGCGCTCTTCAGCGACGAGCTGCTCCATCTCCTGGCGCCGGCTCTCGATCGTCTTTTCGCGCTCTTCGATGGCTTCGTTGCGGCGGGTGACTTCGCGCTCACGCTGCTCGACGAGCTCGAATTTGCGCTCGAGCACCATGGCGCGGTCCTGCACGCGCTTCTCCTCCCGCTCGATCTCCTCGCGGCGCTTCTTGGCTTCCGCCTCCCACTCCTCGCGGACGGCGATCAGCTCTTCCTTCCCCGCGACGACGGCGCTCTTTCGGAGCGTCTCGGCCTCGCGTCCCGCTTCGGCGGTTATCCGCTGAGCGGCTTCTTCCGCGGTGTCCTTTGCAGCGCGCTGCCTGAGTAGCTCGCTAGCCGCGCCCTTGCGCTTGCCTACAATGAAAAACGCCGCGGCGGATAGACCAACGAGTACTGCCGCGCCAGCGGCGATCGACGCCATGTATTCCATTGTGATCTATACCTCCAACGCGCCGGATAGTCGTCGCGGTTTTTGGCAAAGTTAACCCCGCCTCTTGGACGGAGGGAGCCACGGACGAATCTCGTCGCTGAGCTTGTTCATGGCGCCGACGACCGTGTAGGAGGTCTCGCGCGCCTGAAACAGCTCGTCCGTGATCTGAAGGGCCGCCAGGATGGCCGCCTTGTGCTGCTCCACCACGTTCGTCGACTGCAGGACGCCCTTGATGGTCCTGTCCACGTGCTCCGCGACGGCCCGGGTGTGCTCCGGTGTCGCGTCGCTCCGGATGGAGTACTCGTCGCCGAGGATCTCCACCTTCACCACGTTTTTTTTTGCGGTCATTGCACCGCCTCGCTCTGTTCGCGCAGGAAGCGCACACGCTCCAGCATGCCGTTGATTCGCTCGGTGGCCTGCTTGAGCCTGCGGCTGAGATCCTTGTTCTCGCGCTCGAGCGCGGCCAGCCGCTCCGGGGTGGGCTTGCTCGACGACGCGGCGGTGTCGATCTCCTTGAGCCTCGCCTCGGCCTGGAGCGCGCGCTTGCGGAATCCGGTCAGCTCTTCCCCCAGATGGCGGACGAGCGACTCGAGCTCCTTGAACGCGGCCTTCTCAGGACGTGCGCTGTCTGACACCTAGCTCTCCCTCAAGCGCCCGCAGGAGCTTGGTTCGGCGTGCGTCGATCTCCTTCTCGCGTAGTGTGCGTTCCGGGTGGCGGAACGTCAATCGCCAGGCGAGGCTCCGATGCCCCGCCTCAACGCCCTGTCCGCGAAATTCGTCGAACAGCTCGAGGCTTTCGAGCAGGTCCCCGGCGTGCTCGCGGATCGCCGCGGCGAGCTGCGTCGCGGGAAGGGCGTCGGGG
The DNA here is from genome assembly GCA_035527035.1 of Gemmatimonadaceae bacterium. Classification (GTDB taxonomy): domain Bacteria; phylum Gemmatimonadota; class Gemmatimonadetes; order Gemmatimonadales; family Gemmatimonadaceae; genus JACDCY01. Next base: position 7,010 of record DATLBG010000059.1, read on the forward strand.
ACGCTCAGCGCAAGATCGACCTGAACCGCCGGCGTCGTTGGAAGCACCCGGCTCGCGACGCGATCGGCCGACGAAAGCGCCGCGTCCGTGATGTCCATCTCCACCGCGAATGCGGCCGCTGCCCAAGCGGGCGCGTCCAACGTTACGGCCGTCACGTAGCCGATCGTGGAAAGGCCCACGCTGACGGTCACGCGTTCGGAATCACCGTTCATCTTATACGTTAAGTCGGTGGTTCCAAATGCAGCACCTGCAATGACTTCCGCCAACCACTTTGCGTCCCATAAGTCGTACGAAGGGGGCCGGCTCTCGGAGAAATGACGGGGACGGCGGTCGCCCATTATCAGGGCCGCGGCGTGCCTCCGCTCGGCCGGTTGGTCGCCGCCGGCGCGGGCGAAAACGGTCCCGATTTCGAACAGCCGCACGTTCCCCTGCATGTGCCCGAGGTTGTGTTCGGCGCGCCGCGCGAGAGTCTCGACGATCTCACTCCTGAGGTACGCTTCGTTCTCCGCCAGCGGGTTGCGGACGCGGATGTCCGTCCCTCGTCCTTCGGCCGCGAAGGGCATCGGGCGCGCCTCCAGCAGACCCTCGGAAACGAGGGCCTCGCGCACCCGCTTCTCGATCGTCCAAAGCGGAGCGTCGGGCGACACCCCGGGCCGGAATGGCCGGAGCTCGGTGGAGATGCGGTCGTACCCGTGCAGCCGGGCGATCTCCTCGATCAAATCCACCTCCGCCGTCACGTCCGACCGCCAGCTCGGCACCGTGGTGCAGATCAGCTCGGCGGAGTTTTCGGTGACCGTGAATCCGACCGAGCTCAGGTAGTAACCCATCATCCCGTTCGGGATCGGATCGCCGATCAGCGCGGCCGCGCGGGCCGGCCGAACCGAGACCCGCTCGCGCTCCCGCGGCGCGGGATGAACATCCACTCCCGGTCTTTCAACCCGGCCGCCGGTGAGGGCTGCGATGAGCGCCGCCGCTCTTGCGGCCAGAACCGGGACGGACTCCGGATCGACGTGACGCTCGAACCTGTAGCTCGCGTCGGTGGAGATGCCGAGCGAGCGGCGAGCGGCGCGAACGCGGCGCGGATCGAAGATCGCGACCTCGAGCAGGATGTCGGTCGTTGCATCCGTCACCTCGCTTCCCTTCCCGCCGATGACGCCGGCGATTGCTTCGGCTCGGTCGGCGCCCGCGATCACCGTCATGGTGTCGCGCAGCGCGCGCTCCACGCCGTCGAGCGTCACCAACTTCTCGCCAGCCTGGGCGCGGCGCACGGTCACGCTCCCGCCCAGCTTCGCGAGATCGAACGCGTGCATCGGCTGACCGTAGCCGTGCAGCATGTAGTTCGTAGCGTCCACGACATTGTTGATCGGGCGCGCCCCGATCGCGGTCAGCCGGCGCGACAGCCATTCGGGGCTGGGCGCGACGCGGACGCCGCGGATGATCACCGCCGCGTACCGGGTGCAACCCTCGCCGTCCTCTATCGTGACGGTGACTTCGCCGGTCTTGCCGGCCATGCCCTCGGCCCGCGCCGGCTCGGCGGACATCTGCACGCCGCTCCATGGCTCACCCTCGAATTCGCGCAGCGGAGTCCCGCTGGCTGCGGCGAGCTCGCGCGCAATGCCCCGATGCGACAGCAGATCGGGCCGGTTCGGCATGACATCCACGACCAGCAGCGTATCCCCGGCGCCCACCGTCTCGACGAACGAAGCGCCCGATGCCGCGTCGGTGTCGAGCGCGAGAATGCCGGCGTGGTCTTCGCCAAGCCCCAGCTCCCGCGCCGAGCACAGCATGCCGTTGGACAGCTGACCGCGGATCTTCCGCTTCTCGATCTTGAGGCCGCCCGGCAGCGTGGCGCCGACGGGCGCGAACGGATAAGCCGAGCCGACGGTTACGTTCGCCGCGCCGCAGACGACGTCGAGCAGCTCGCCGCGGCCGGCGTCCACCTTCGTGACCCACAGATGATCGGACTCCGGGTGGCGCTCAGCTTCGACCACGCGGCCGATGACGATGTCCCCCAGATCCTGCCGGACGGGCCGCATCTCCTCGACGGTGGCGCAGCGCGACGTGAGAATGTCGCGCGCCTGTGCCGGCGCGATGTCACCCGCGACGAAATCGCGCAGCCATTCGTGCGACGCGTTCATCGCGAGAACTGCTGAAGGAACCGCACGTCCGAGTCGTACAGGGTGCGGATGTCTGGAATGCCGTAGCGCGCCAGCGCCATGCGCGCGGGCCCCATGCCGAACGCCCAGCCGGTGTACCGCTCCGCGTCCACGCCCGACGCGGTGAGCACGGCCGGATGAACCATCCCCGATCCCAGGATTTCCATCCAACCGCTGCCCTTGCACGTCCCGCAGCCGAAGCCGCGACAGATCGTGCACTGCACGTCCATTTCGGCGGACGGCTCCGTGAACGGAAAGTAGCTGGGACGGAACCGCGTCTTCGTGTCGCCGAACAGCTGCCTGGCGAAGTGCGTGAGGGTCGCCTTGAGGTCCACGAAGCTCACTCCTTCGTCCACCGCGAGACCTTCTATCTGGGCGAACATCGGCGCGTGCGACGCGTCGAAGAAATCGCGGCGATAGACGTTGCCCGGTACGATGATGCGGGCCGGGGCGCCGTAAGTCTGCAGGGTCCGGATCTGCACCGGCGAGGTGTGCGTGCGGAGCAGCACGTCGTCGCCGAGGTACAGCGTGTCGTGCATGTCCATCGCCGGGTGGTCGGGCGGAAAGTTGAGCGCGGTGAAGTTGTGCCACTCGGTCTCCGCCTCCGGACCGAGCGCGACGGTGAAGCCGATCTCCCGGAAAATCTGCTCGATCTCCTCGATGATGATCGTGACCGGGTGCTTGGCCCCGCGCCACCGCTGTCTGGCCGGCATCGTGACATCGAGGAGAGCGTCGCCCTGTCGAGCCGCCGCGGTCAGCTCGGCCTCGCGCTCACCGAGCTTCCCTTCCAGCAGGAGCTTGACCTTGTTGAGCGCGGCGCCCGCCGCGCGCTTGTCTTCGGCGGACAGCTTGGGAAGCTCTGCGAGCAGCGCGGTGAGCCTGCCTTTCTTGCGTCCGAGCAGCGCCGTGCGCGCGGCCTCGAGCTCGTCGCGGGTGTGCGCCGCGGAGATTCGGTCGAGTCCTTCGCGTTCTAGCTGTTCGGCTGCTTTGACGAGATCCAAAAAGAGCTCTTGGCTGTTGGCTATTGGCTGTTGGCTACCGCAAAAGAAAACGGCTCCGCAAATCTATCGCGGAGCCGCTGAACCTCACTACATGGCGCCGGTGCGCCGACCGGCTACGCCGCCTTGATGGCCGAGCGCACCTTGTCGGCTATGGCGGCAAAGGCCTCGGGCTCGCGCACGGCCAGATCGGCCAGAACCTTACGGTCGATCTCGATCCCCGCCTTCTTCAACCCGTTGATGAACACGCTGTAGCTCATCTCGTGCTGATGCGCCGCGGCGTTGATGCGCGTGATCCAGAGACGGCGGAAGTCGCGCTTCTTGTTCTTGCGGTCGCGGTACGCGTAGCGCCAGCCGCGCTC
>DATLBG010000060.1:0-7748 GCA_035527035.1 Gemmatimonadaceae bacterium
CCACGCCGCGATGCCGAGCAGCAGGAATCCCACGGCGGTGAACAGCCCGATGTACCAGGCGGCCGTCGGACTCAGTGTCGCCGCAATCTCGTTGTCTACCTGCTCGTAATCCCTGACCGCGGGAAGCTGCACGTCCGCCGACGCGATGTTCGGCCGATGCAGCACCTCGATGTCGCGGGCGTCCACTGGTTTCGCCGGGGCAGCCATGGCTAGTGCCCCGCCTGCGGCGCCGCGCCGGCTGTCGGAGTAGGGCCGGTCGCCGCGGAGGCGGCTCCCTCGCGCGGGTGGTTCACCTTCTTGAGGTAAACGACGGCCGTGTAGGTGTTCAGCTCTTCGAAGACGTGATACGCGCGCTCGTCGTCGATCAGCTTGGTGACCGCCCACGAGGAATCCGCGGCATCGCCGAAGGTGATCGCGCGCGAAGGGCACGCCTGCGCGCAAGCCGTCGTGAACTCGTCGGCCTGCAGCGGCCGCTTCTCCGACGACGCCCTGTGCTCGGCTTCACGGATGCGCTGCACGCAGAAGGTGCACTTCTCCATGACGCCCTTGCCGCGCACGGTCACGTCCGGATTGAGCTGCCAGTTGAGCGGCTCGGGGAACGCGTAGTGCGGGCGGTTCGGCTCTCCGTAACCGAACCAGTTGAAGTACCGGACCTTGTAGGGACAGTTGTTGGAGCAGTACCGCGTGCCGACGCAGCGGTTGTACACCTGCACGTTCAGGCCGTCGGGAGCGTGATACGTGGCGTACACCGGGCACACCGGCTCGCACGGCGCGTTGCCGCAATGCTGGCACATCATCGGTATGAAGCGCGTCTCGAAATCGGTGCCGCCGTCGAGTCCACCCTCGAAGTACCGCTCGAGCCGGATCCACGCCATTTCGCGGCTGCGCAGTATGTTCGCGCCGAATCCGGTGCGGTCGGGGAAAATCTTCCCGCCCTGCCATTCCCCGCCTACCGTCGGGATGTTGTTCTCGGCGTAGCACGCCGTGACGCAAGCCGAGCACCCGGTGCAGCGCGCTAGATCGATGGTCATTGCCCAACGGCGCTTCGCCATCCCGCTCCAGTGGTCGGGATGGTACATCCCCTTGTCGTTGGAGTTGGGATCGCCGAGATCGCCCTGCGCGTCGTTCGCCACGGGCGCGCGCAACCCCGGCAGAAACTCGCGGCTGGCCGCGCCCGCCATTTCCGGCACGACGTGACCGTCTTCGTGATGCCCCTCTTCCGCGGCGCCGTGCGCGGCAGCTGGGGCTGGCGCGTGCGCCTGCCCCAGCGAGCCCGCCGCGACTGCGCGCGCGATTCCACGGCCGTGCTGCCGGGCGGAGCCTTCGGTCGTGACGATCTCGTGGTGTCCGCCGGCCTTGGTCACGCGCGCTTTCGTGGTGACGTACGCGATGCCGCCGCTGGAGTCCGATGCGTTTGCCGGCAGCAGGTCCAGGGCGTTCAGCCCGGATCGGGCGTATCGCCCCGCCCCCACGCGGCCACGCCCCGTGGCGATCGCTACGGTGTCGTCGCGAACACCGAGGTACACTAGCGCGGGCAGCGTGAGCGAGCCCGCTCCCGTAGCGACCGTCAGCAGATCGCCGTTCTCGACCCCCATGCGCTCGGCAGTGCGCGGGTGGATCTCGGCGACACTCTGCCAGCAGATCTTGGTGACCGGGTCCGGCAGCTCTTGGAGCCACGGCTTGTTGGCGCCGCGTCCGTCGGCGAGCAGCGGATGCTGATACAGCATCAGGTACAAATCGCCGGTTGTTGACTCGATGGGCGCCGACGGCGTAACGGTCACACCCGCGCGCGCGGCCCGCGTCCCGATCGTGCCCTGCGTGATGCCGGCGGGCATAGCCGCGGTCAGCTCCCGCGCACCGCCCGGAAAGCGCGAGATCAGCCAGTTGCGATACCCGCCCGCCGGAGCCTGGGCGGCTGTCGTCGGGTTGCGTCGCGACAGCTCGAGCAGCACGTCGGCAGTGGCGCGCGTGTCGAACACCGGCTCCATCGCCGGCTGTTGCAGGCCGACCATGCCGCGAACAGGCGCCGCATCGCCCCAGCTCTCGAGCGAGTGGTTGTCAGGGAGGATCAGATCGCACAGCTCCGTCGTCTCGTCGGGGACGCTGGAGAAGCTGACCTTGAAGGGCACGCGCCCGATTGCTTCCGCGACCCGTGCCGCCTTGCCGAAAGCGTGCACCGGATTCGCGCCGCGCACGAACAGAATGGGGACGGTGCCGGCGCGCATGCGCTCGATGGCCGCGCGGGCGATCGCGGGAGAATCGATTCCGTCGTACGCGGTGACCGCTTCGTCCACGCGCACCGTGGAGCCGGCGTTCCCCTGATTGAGAGCATTGACGGCAAGCGCGAGCTGCATCGCGCGGGGACCAGTCCCGCCCGCGAGAGCGAGATTCGGCCGCAGCGAAGAGAAGTCACGCTGCAGATTCGAAAGCTGCGCGGCGGCGACGCCTGAAGCGGTCGCGGCAGCGGCAACCGAGGCCTGGCCCGCGAGCATCTGCGCGATGATCAGCTGGCTGCCCGGCTTGCACGCGATCCATTCGTCGGCATTCAGGCCGGTCAGCGAGCGGCGCGGCCCCACATAGATCAGCCGGGGCGCGTGCGCATGGTCTGCGCGCGCTTCCGCCCAGTCGAGCTGCTGCACGACGCTCGGGCCCCAGCCGTCGAGAAAGTCAGCGCCGAACGAGACGACGACCCGCGCCGCCTTGAAGTCGTAGCGCGGCCACGACACGCCGTAGCTCTGCCGGTTGGCCGCGATCGCGGCGAAATCGCTCTGCGCGTCGAAGCTGATGTGCGGCGGCATCCCCAGCGCGCCCAGCCATGAGTCGAGAAATGCGGGGAAGCTCCCGCTCTCGTGCTGGTTGATGAACACCGCGGACCCCGCGCGCCCGCTGGCGCGCGCCTCACCGAGCTTCTGCGCGAACAGCTGCAGCGCCTGTTCCCAAGTGACGCGCTCGAGAGCGCCGTTCCTCCGAACCATAGGAGTGCGGAAGCGATCCGGATTGTACAGCCCCTGCACCGCCGACTGGCCACGCGCGCAAATCGCGCCGCGGCTCAGCGGGTGCTCCGGATTTCCTTCGAGCTTGATGACCCGGCCGTCGCGAGTCTCGGCGAGCACGCCGCACGCCGCCGAGCATTCGCGGCACGTCGTCGCGTAGTAGTTCGAGACTCCCGGCACCGTCTCGTCCGGCGAGATGAGATACGGTATGAGGCGCTCGACCTCGCCCGTGCCGCAACCGACTGAGGCAACCGTCGCTGTACCAGCACCAATGACTTTGAGAAACTCGCGACGCTTTACAGTCATGCGGGGTTTGTGGTTCTTGGATTTTGGTTTTTGGTCGGGGCTGTTAACCACGATCCATGATCCAAAAACCAGGAACGGCAGTTCAGTAGTGGCATGTCGCGCAATCGTATCTGGCTCTCAACGGTGGATTCGACTGCCCGATGTGACAGCTCACGCACCAGCCCATTCCAAGCGAATTGGCCTGCGAGACCTGCTGCATGTTCTGGACGTCGCCGTGACATGTTTGGCAGGAAACGCCCCCTCCCACATGGCGCATGTGCGGGAACTTCACGTACTCGGGGAGCTTGTGAATGCGGACCCACGGCACGGGCTGCTGCCTGTTCCAGTAACCAGCGAGCTTCTGGATCTCGGGCTTTCCCGCTCCTACGATGGTGTGACATCCCATGCACGTGCTCATGGCCGGCATGCCGGGATCCGGCGACTTGTTCGCGGCGAAGTGGCAGTACAGACAGTTCATCTTCAGCGTCTGCACGTGCACCGGGTGCGGGAACCGGACTGGCTGCGTCGGGCTGTTGCCTGCGCTCGACGACGCTCCGCTGTACGCGGAAACGATCGTGGCAAGGGCTGCGAGCGTAAGAAAAGCCGGCACCGCCGCCCATTGTCGCCGCAGTTTCATCTATGGTCGTCGAGAGAAGTGCCTGGTGCTTGTGAACTTTTTCACAAGCCGTCGGAATGAAGATTAGTCCGACTCTCGGCCCGCGCAAGCGCCCGCAGCACCTCGATCGCCATCGCGCGGAGCAAGTCCAGCTCGCGCGCGTCCGGCGCCGCACGAAACACCAGGGTTCTAACCGACCGCATGATGTGCTCGTGATTCCTGGTCTTGAAGAAATCGATCGCTTCCAGCGCACGCTCTGCGTCGGCGAACATCAGCTCGTAATGCCCTGTCGTCGGCGCGGGAGCCTGCTTCCTCGGCGGAGGCAGCTCGCGGGTCGCGTCGGATGCACGGAGGTGCAGCTCATACGTGGCGAGCAGCACCGCCTGTGCCAGATTGAGCGAAGCGTGCCCGGTCGTCGGAATCGTCACCACCACGTGACACATGTCGAGCGCTTCGTTCGGCAGACCGTGATCCTCGCGGCCGAACAGCAGCGACACCGGGGCGCCGTGATCGAGCAGCTCGGCGGCCGCCTCCTTCGGGGTGCTGATGCGCCACTTGGCGGCGCGCCGGCGCGCGGAGAACCCCGCGACGGCGACGCAGTCGGCGACAGCCTCCTCCAGTGTGTCGTAGTGCTCGATCGCGCCGATGATGTCGGCGGTATCATGCGCGATCCCTTCGAGGCGCCAGGGATCGTATTCCACGGGGCGCACGAGCCGGAGCTTGGCGACGCCCATGTTCTTCATCGCGCGCACGGTGGCGGCGATGTTGACCGGGTCCTGCGGCTCGAACAGGACTACGCGGACCGCGTCGAGCGCGGACCCGGTCATTCCTTCATCAGCTGCGGATCAGGGGATCGGCTTGCGCCCGGTGATGATGCGATACAGCACAACGATGATCGCAATGACCAGGAGAATGTGAATCAGGCTTCCTCCGACCGGCATCACGAACGCGCCAAGCAGCCACAGGATAAAAATGATTACGGCGATCGTCCACAGCATGACCGTCTCCTCTGAGTAAGTGGGAACTACGCCAGCGACTTCAGGTGACGCAATGGCAACAGTCGTACCGCTGAAATGCAGCTAGCCGGTATCAGGTAACAGGTATCAGTCACTATTACCTGATACCTGTTACCTGATCCCTGCTCTCATTACCTCGGGCCGCGCTCCACAAACTCCTTCTTGGGAGCATCTCCTTGATGGAGCTGCAGCCGTCCGAGAAGGATCCGTCCGGCCCGAACGTCGTGACCCATGTCGATCAATAGAATGGCGAGATCGCCGCTCCCCCACAACAGGCCGGCAAGCACCACGAGCCTGCTGGTCTCCGCCAGCAGCGTAGGAATGGCCGCGCTGCCCTGCGCCACCAACCCGGTGATGATCTCCGCCACCAACAGCAGCAGCAGGATGATCGCCATCAGCTTGAACAGCTTGGACAGATAGCGCAGCCCCACGTACGGCTCCAGATCGTCCGCGCGCACGTGCATCGTGGGGTCGCCCGGGTGGTCGCGCTTCGGGGAAGTGCGGTGCTCGTCCTGCGCCACTGCTGCAAAGTCACCTGTCATCTTGTTTCTCCGATTGCGTTACCAACGCGCCCTGTAGCCGCGCGTATCGATGTGAGTAAAAGGGCCGTGGGCGCCGTTCGCCCGGTACACGCCTATCCCGCCTATCAGCGAAGGATGTGCCCGCTCGACGCGATCCCCCGCGGAACGAATGAATTCCGCGTCCCGGATGTCGACCCGGCCGTCCCTGTTCAGGTCGTCCATGCTGCCGTTACCGTCGTTGTCGATGTAGATGTCGGCCGCATCGCCGTACATATGTCTGCTGAGTGACGCGCGGCCGCGGGTATCGCCCACCCCGCTGTTGTACTGCGGAGTGCGGAAGCCGCTCATGACACGCACTCCCCTGGTGTTGACTCCCTGCTTGCGCAGATCTTCCAGCACCAGCTCCAGCTTGTCCAGCATCTTGGTTTCGAGGACGAGGTATTTTGGCCAGACGTTGAACTGGTCCTTCGGCAGGAAATCGCGCAGCCGAAAGTGGTCGGATACGTATGTATTCTGGTTCGCCTGCGTGACCTCGATGAACCCCCGGGGCGGCGCGTAATTCCCTTTCGCGGCAGCCCCGCCGCGAGCCGCCGGCCAGTTGCCGATGTAGTACAACCCGATCCGCCCGCCCTGCACTTCCGCGGCCGGCTTGAGCGTGATGAGCCGGAAATCAGTCATCGGCTTGATCGCATTACCGACCTTGATGGCCAGGTTCCACACGCCCGGGCGCTGCGGCGCGCGGGGGTCCCGCGCCGCCGCTTCCTGTCCGGCTATCGTAACGATCGCGCCGTCGGGCAGCGTGTCACGGAGTATGGGCGCGCCCTCCGCCGAGAACTGCGCGCGCAGCCGGCCGCTCTCCCCGCGCAGCGGAACGAACGCGGTCAGGATGGCATCGGTGAGGTAAGCGGTGGACGTCCCGTTCCGCTCCGTAATCGCCGAGGCGATCACCGCCGGAGATGGAGCGACTCCGAGGCTGTCTGCACCGCTGGCCGCCGGCGTCGGGCGGGCGGTCGCGATCGACCACGACCAGCCGATGGCGATGATCAGGACGAAGATGCTCGACCCGACGTTGAACGCCCGTTCGCTGCGCGAGGAAAGGCCGGCGCGGTGGTACCAGCGCGCAGCGCGGGGTGGCACGCGAATCGCCCAATCAGACACTTTTCGACGCCCCTGCCGCGGACGTCCGCGACATTCCCGTATCTCCCGCGCCTACGCCATGGATTGGATTCGCGATCTGTATCATCTGCTGTCCGATCTCCCGACGCTCATCAAGTGGGGCGGATACGTCGGCCTCACCGCCATTGTGTTCACGGAAACCGGTCTTCTCATCGGATTCTTTCTCCCGGGCGACTCGCTGCTCGTTACGGCGGGGCTGCTGGCTTCGCAGGGTTTTTTAAACGTATACATCATGGGCGCGCTGTTGACAGTGGCAGCGATTACCGGCGACACGGTCGGATACTCGATCGGCCGGGCTGCGGGACCGCGTCTGTTCAGGCGGGAGGATTCGTTTTTCTTCAATAAGAAGCACCTCAATCGTGCCCATGATTTCTACCTTCGCCACGGTGGCAAGACCATAATCATTGCGCGTTTCGTGCCTATACTCCGAACCTTTGCCCCTGTCGTGGCCGGCGCAGCGATGATGCCGTACCGCCGGTTCATCTATTTCAACATCGCGGGCGGGGTGCTCTGGATCTGGAGCATGCTGATGATCGGGTACGTGCTCGGCCGCTACATCCCCGGCATCGAGCACAACATCGACCTCGTGATAATCGGCGTCATCGCGCTGTCGCTCGTTCCGATCCTGGTTGAATACCTGAAGTCGCGCGGCCGCGCACCTGCTGGTGATCAGGTATCAGGTATCAGTGATCAGACAACTGTGCCAGGTCCCCCCGTCCCGCCATGATCTGATACCTGATACCTGATAACTTCCATCAATCCCCCGCACGGAGCCACCAATGCCCCACACACTGCCTTCCCTCCCATACGACTTCGGCGCGCTCGAGCCGCACATTGACGCGAAGACGATGGAGATCCATCACGGCAAGCATCACCAGACATACGTCACCAAGCTGAACGAGGCGCTGGAGAAAGCGCCCGAGCTGGCGAACAAATCGCTCGACGAGCTCATGCAGAACGTCGACAAGGCGCCCGACGCAGTGAAGGCCGCGATCCGGAACAACGGCGGCGGCCACTGGAACCACAGCTTCTTCTGGCAGCTGATGGGGCCCAACGCGGGCGGCGAGCCGACCGGCGCGGTAGCCGACGCTATCTCCGCGTCGTTTGGCGACTTTGCGAAGTTCAAGGAGCAATTCGGCGC
>DATLBG010000061.1:0-80326 GCA_035527035.1 Gemmatimonadaceae bacterium
GCAGCTGCCGCTCACGCTGTCCACTTTTCGTATCCCGGCGGTAGCGTTCGGCATCGTAACGCTGATCCTGTTCTTCACGATATGCCGTAGATATTTCGGAGCCTGGGCAGCGCTCGGAGCGACCGCGCTGCTGTCCGCCAACCAGATGTTCTTCCAGGCGCAACACACTATGACGGTACTCGTGGTAACAGGGGCGTCACTTCTATTTGTAATCGAGCGCTTGCAGGCGCTCGAACTCCGGTACTGGAGCCTGCGTGCCTGGCTCGGGCTCTCCGTCGCGCTGGCGCTTGTCGCGCTGCACTACGGTCCCGGTCGTCTTTTTACGGTGCTCCTGGCCGCGCTTTGGCTGGTGAAACTGTCGTGGCTGCTCCGGAAGCATCCGCACGCCGCACACGTCGGCCGCAGGATCAAGGTGCTCGCGGGATACTCGGCCGCGACTTTCATCCTGCTGATGGGCGTCCTGGACTACAGAAACCTGTTCTCCCTTGCGCGCGTCAAGTCGTTTCTATTTCCGACCTACTCCGAGATCATGCCGCTTGCACAGCCGATGGGGCCGGGCGGCACCCTGGAGGCGATAGGGATCAACGCACGGATATTATTCGGATCCCTGCTGGGGCAGACCGGCGATTTCCACTCGAGATACTCGTCGTATTACCTCGCGGATTACCGCTATCCACTGCTGGACGTACTCGTTGTTCCCTTTGTGGTTGCGGGGGTCATCGTTGCGGTAATCCGGAGCCGACGTCGGACGACCATCTTCGCGACTCCGTGGGCCAGCGTCCTCGCATTGCTCGCCGTCACGTCACTGCCGCTGCTTGCGTCCGCGGTGTTTTTCAGGGCTGACGGGGTCATCGGCACCCTCAGCACCCATCGACTTTATTTTTGCCTGTTCCCCCTGCATATGCTGGTAGCCGCCTCTCTTCACTGGGTCTCGCGCTCCGGCATCGCTCGCGCGGCGAACTATGGAGTTGCTCTCGGAGTCGCCGCGGTGTTCATCATTCTCGTGGCCGGCGTGACGGAGGAACGGTCACGGTTTATGCAGCAAGTACAGGCGGCCAATTGGCGCGTGCACGGACCGGAAGCGCGCTCCGCCTGGGCTGACGATGTCCCGAACGTGGATCGACAGGATCCCGGGCTCCCCAGCCATTTCCAACAGCACGCGCAGTACGCGCATGTCGCAAATCAGGTCGGCGCGAGGCTGGCTCGCGCCGCAGCTCCTTCAGGAGCAGCCGGCGGTCGGCGCCTCATTTTCGTGGACGTGAAACATTTCTCCGAGTCCCCCCTTTCGCCGCCTTCGTTACACTTCATCGCCAAGCGGAATTTCCATTCCGTATTCCTGGCTCTGTACGTCGGCGAAGAGGGATTTCCGGTTAATCCGATCATCATGATCGATCCCAAGCGGCCGCGAGAGATTCTTGGCGGCGTTGGGTACCAGGGGAAACCACGGGCGTATTCAGCGCGCATGACGCTGGGTCCGGACAGTCTCCTTGCCTACGAAGAGCAGGCAGGTCTCATTCCTGTAGTCGCGAAGGTGACAGGCGACCCGGAGTTCGACATCCTGGTGACTACTCCGGCCGAGGAGGACGGTGCGAGAAGATGGCTGTCCGCCAACGGGATGCGGTTCGAGTATTTGCGGATAGTGTCCGGGCCTGGTTAGTCCAGTCCGGAACACTTCTACCGAATGGCTCCTCAGGCACGAGGAGCTCCCTTTTTTGAACGACTTAAGCAAGTCAGATAGGGCGATGCGCCTCCTACGAGAAGCGATAAAAAAAACGGCTAGGATGCTCCCGTATCGACTCACCCTTCTGATACGGAAATCCGTGAACACATTCAGGCCAACTGCGGCACTCCTTGCGAAGTTTCAGGGAGTCTCCGAGCCTGGGCGCGCTTACGCAATGCAGTGGGCCGACGAGAGCGTCCACAAGACGGCCTCCTACGCCGAACTCGACGCCGGTAACCGCATGTTGGCGGAATACATCGCCTCGACTGCGACGAAAACCGAAAGCATTCTGGACATCTGCTGCAACCAGGGCCGCCTTCTTCTCGATCTTCGGCGTCGAGGCTTCACGGACCTGTATGGCTTTGACATCATGGGCCCGGCAATCGAGGCTTTCCAACGCAATCCCGATTACGACCCGAGACATATTCACGTCCAACATTGTCTGGCTCAGGACTATTTTAGAGACAAGCCGGAAGGCGCCTTCGATTGGGCGATCACGCACGGTGCTACGATCGAGCTAATTCACCCCGAGTTTGACATTTTTTCCGAGCTTGCGCGCACGGTCCGAAAAGGAATGGTTCTCGTCTTGAAAGAGGATGGTTTTCGGTATCCCAGGTTTTACCGACTATTGCACAGAATGAACGGTTTCGAGATCGTGAAAACGATCCAAATCGAGGACAGCGCACTCATCCATTCCGTGAAGCGATCCGACTGATGGGCGTTCGGTCCGCATGATCCCGTACGGCAGGCAGCACATCGACGCGGACGACATCCGGGCGGTCGTGGAGGTCCTCGAGGGCGGCGCGCTGACCCAGGGCCCCAAGGTCGACGCGTTCGAGGAGGCCATTCGATCGTACGTCGGCGCCAAGTACGCGGTCGCGATGGCGAGTGGCACCGCGGGCCTCCACCTCGCGGCGCTCGCAGCGGGTGTCGGGCCGGGTAATGCGCTGGTCACGTCGCCGATCACGTTCGTAGCCAGTTCCAACGCGGCGCTCTACGCGGGCGGGAGCCCGCTGTTCGCGGACGTCGATCCGGGTTCCGTAAACATGTCTCCGGCAAGCCTGCGCGACGTTTTGCGACAAAACAAGAATGTCCGCGCGATCGTCCCGGTGCACTTCGGTGGATTGCCATGCGACATGGAGGCGATCAAAGCGGCGGCCGATGCGGCGGGAGCAATCGTGATCGAGGACGCGGCTCACGCACTGGGAGCGACCTACGCCGACGGAACCCGCGTGGGGAATTGCCGGTACTCGGCAATGACCATGTTCTCGTTCCATCCGGTGAAAGCGATCGCGGCGGGCGAAGGCGGCATGATCACGACGAATGACGAGGCTCTCTACCGCCGCTTGCTGCGCTTGCGCAGCCACGGCATCAACAAGCTGGATGATCCGCTTGAAATGCCGGCTCAAGCCGCGACGGAAGGCGTCGGGAATCTCTGGTATTACGAGATGCAGGAATTGGGATTTCATTATCGCATCACGGACATCCAGTGCGCGCTTGCCACATCCCAGCTCTCGAAGATCGACAAGTTTCTCGCCCGCCGGCGGGCGCTCGTGCACGCGTATGACGAAGCGTTCGCCCATCTGAAGAACGCCAGGCCGGCGCAATCGGAGCGACAGCGGAGTGGTCATCACCTGTATGTGCTTCGCATCGATTTCAAAGAGATCGGCACGACGCGCGCGGTCCTCATGAAGGAGCTGCGAGCGCGCGACATCATTACTCAGGTGCACTATATCCCCGTACCGGCACACCCTTTTTACCGGAAGCTCGGGTTCGAGCCCGAGGATTATCCCAACGCGCAGCGGTATTACGAAGAAGGCTTGACCATCCCGCTGTTCTACGACTTGACTGACGCGCAGCAGCGTCATGTCATCGCATCGGTGGAGGAGCTCGTGCGGTGAGGCTCGCCCTGGGTACTGCCCAGATCGGCCTGGCTTACGGAATCTCCAACAACACCGGGCAAGTCTCCGGCGACGAGGCGACGGCCATAATACGCGAGGCTGGAGCCGCTGGTATCGATACGCTCGATACCGCGGTGGCTTACGGTGAAAGCGAGTCGCGGCTCGGGAAGATCGGCGTGGATGGGTTCCGGATCGTGTCCAAGGTGCCCGCGGTCCCCGATGACGTGAAGGACATCAGGGGCTGGATGTCCGGCGTCGTGCGCGATTCGCTGCTGAAGCTGCGAGCCGAGCGACTATATGGACTTCTGCTGCATCGGCCGCAGCAGCTCGGCGAAAGCCGAGGCGGGGAGATTCAGGGCGCGCTCGATCAGCTCAAGGCGGACGGACTGGCCGATAAGACCGGAATCTCGATCTACGACCCGGCGGAGCTCGACGAGCTGGCCGGCCGTTATCGTCCGGACCTGGTGCAGGCGCCTTTCAACCTGTTCGATAACCGGTTGATTTCGAGCGGATGGATGTCCCGTCTCAAGGCACAAGGAACGGAAGTGCACGTCCGCTCGATTTTCCTGCAGGGTGTGCTTCTCTTCGCTCCCGACGAGCGTCCGAAGAAGTTCGATCGTTGGGCGGCGCAGTTTGCGGCGTATGACGAGTGGATGAGCGCGCACAACCGGTCCGCGCTGGAGGCTTGTGTCAGTCACGCGTTGTCCGTTCCGGAAATCGACAGGGTCGTGGTCGGTGTGGAAAGCGCCTCACATCTGCGTGACGTCGTCGCAGCCGCCGCTGTGAGTCCACCGCCTTTCGCCGAGCGCGTCGTTTCTTCGGATGCGGAGCTGCTGGATCCCCGCGCATGGAATTACCAACCTTCCAGGAGCACGTAGTGAGTACTGGACAAGATCTGTGGAAGCGTGCGAAAAAGGTCATTCCGGGCGGGAACATGTTGTTTTCGAAGCGCCCCGAGCTCTGGCTGCCGGACCAATGGCCGACGTATTTCAGCAAGGCCAAAGGCGTGCACGTGTGGGACATGGGTGGCAGGAAGCTGACCGACATGCTCTTTGCGGTCGGCCAGAACACTCTCGGATACGGTCATCCGGAGGTCGACGATGCGGTTCGCGCGATCATCGAATCCGGGAACATGTCATCGCTCAACGGTCCCGAAGAAGTCAGCCTGGCCGAGGAACTCGTCGCGCTCCACCCATGGGCGGAGATGGTCCGCTTCGCTCGCACCGGCGGCGAGGCGAACGCTGTGGCCGTACGGATAGCGCGAGCGGCGGCAGGGAAGGACAAAGTGGCATTCTGCGGCTATCATGGCTGGCACGACTGGTATCTCGCGGCCAATGTGGCGGACGACAGGAACCTGACCGAGTATCTGTTGCCGGGACTGGAGCCGAACGGCGTCCCGAGGAATCTTCGCGGGACCGTGCTGCCGTTCGAGTACAACGACATCGCCGGCTTGACCAGCCTGCTCGACCAGAACGATATCGGCGTCATCGCGATGGAAGTGTCCCGGAACTTCGGGCCGCAGAATGATTTCCTGCAGCATGTTCGGCGGCTCGCGTCCGAGCGGGGCATAGTCCTGATGTTCGACGAGTGCACGTCCGGCTTTCGCCAGACTTACGGCGGACTGCACAAGCAATACGGCGTCGAGCCTGACATCGCGATGTTCGGCAAGGCGCTGGGGAACGGCTACGGCATCACGGCCGTAATAGGGCGTCGGGAGATCATGGAAGCGGCGCAGACGACGTTCATCAGCAGCACCTTCTGGAGCGACCGTATCGGTCCTGCCGCCGCCTTGAAAACACTCGAGGTGATGGGCCGCGTGAAGTCATGGGACCAAATCACTGATACCGGACGAACCGTCATGGCCGGCTGGCAAAAGCTCGCTGACGAGCATGGGATCAAGATCGCGATCAGCGGATTGCCTGCGCTGGCGACGCTCGCGTTCCCCGTGCCAAACGGGGCGGCTTACAAAACGCTCATAGGACAGGAGATGCTGGAGAAAGGATACCTCGCAAGCACGATCATGTATGCCTCCACGGAGCACACTCCGGCCATAGTCAACGGCTACCTCGAGGCGCTCGACCCGATATTCGGCTTGATCAAGGAATGCGAGGACGGCCGGGACGTGATGGGCCTGCTCAGGGGACCGGTTTGCCACAGCGGCTTCAAGCGGCTGAACTGATGACTCGACGCATCGCGATTATCCCTGCGCGGGGTGGATCCAAGAGAATACCGCACAAGAACGTGCGTAATTTCTGCGGAAAGCCGATGATCGCGTACATCCTCGAAACCGCGCGAGCGAGCGGGCTGTTCGATGTGATCCACGTTTCCACCGAAGACGAGCACGTTCGGAAGACGGTGGAGAACCTCGGGCTCACGATCGATTTCATGCGTCCCCCGGAACTGGCGGACGATTACACTCCGATCATGCCCGTGCTGAAATACGTTACCGATGAATACGCCGATCGCGGGAATAAGTTTGACGAGGTCTGGTCGCTCATGGCGTGTGCGCCGTTTGTCGAGTCCGGGGACTTCCATGGGGCGGCGGACATGCTGCCGCGGGCTGGCGGCCACAGGGCGGTGCTAGCGGTCTCCCAATATCCCGTGCCGATCGAGTGGGCGTATTCCCGCGCCGACGACGGCTCGCTCACGCCGGAAATGCCCGGCATGTTCGCGGTGCGGTCCCAGGACATCGAAAAGAAGTACTTCGACACGGGCACCTTCGCGGCGTTCCCGAATGCGATGGTCCGTGACTCCGACGGGCCGGGGTCGGACAGTGCATACGTCGGCTACGTGCTGGAGCGCAAGAAGGCCATCGACATCGACGACGAATCGGACTGGGGGCTTGCCGAGTCCATGTTCCACTCTCTTCACAGGTAACATGCTGAAAAACGCATCAATTCTGATCACCGGAGGCACCGGTTCGTTCGGCAACACGTTCGTTCCGATGACGCTCGCGGCCCACGATCCCAAGCGGATCGTGGTCTTCTCGCGCGACGAGATGAAGCAGTGGGAAATGGCGCTGCGGTTCGAGTCCGATCCGCGCGTCCGCTTCATCATCGGCGACGTCCGAGACAAGGACCGGCTGGCACGCGCGCTCGACGGCATCGACTACGTCGTCCACGCGGCAGCCACCAAGATCGTTCCCACCGCGGAGTACAATCCGTTCGAGTGCGTCAAGACCAACGTGGTCGGCGCGATGAACGTGATCGACGCGTGCATAGATCGCGGTATCAAGCGGGTCGTCGCGCTCTCGACAGACAAGGCCAGCAACCCCATCAACCTGTACGGCGCGACCAAGCTCGCCTCGGACAAGCTGTTCGTGGCCGGGAACGCGTATGCCGGAACCCACAACTCGCGTTTCGCCGTCGTGCGGTACGGCAACGTGATGGGCTCGCGCGGCTCGGTCATACCGTTTTTCATGTCGCTTGCTCGTTCCGGCGTGCTTCCGATCACTGACACCCGCATGACGCGATTCATGATCACGCTGGAGCAGGGGGTCGAGCTGGTATGGCGGGCGATCGAAGACATGCAGGGCGGGGAGATATACGTGAAAAAAATTCCGTCCATGAACCTGGTGGACATTGCGCGCGCGGTTGCGCCCGATGCGGAGCACCGGATCATCGGCATCCGGCCCGGGGAAAAGATTCACGAGCAGATGGTCGGGAGTGAAGACGCCGCCCACACGTACGAGTACGAGGGCTACTTCAAGATTCTCCCCGCCATCCACGGCTGGTCATCCGATCCCTCCCGCATCAACGACGGCGTCCGGGTCGCCCCGGATTTCATTTACTCTTCGGACAAGAACGAGGAGTGGATGACGATCGATGAGCTGCGGGGCTGGATCGCCACGCACGGCAGTAAGATCGAAGGAGTGTGACCCCCGGCGTGACGGCACCTGTTTTCCTGACTGGAGGCAGCGGCCTGCTTGCCGTGAACTGGGCGGTCGCCATTCGCGACCGGTGCCCGGTAGTCCTCGGCACGCACCGTCGCCCGATCCGGCTGGCCGGCGTGAGCGCCCGGCGCGTCACGCTCGAATCAGTTGCCGAGCTCACGGATACGCTGAAGGAGATCGGTCCGCGTCTGGTGGTCCATGCAGCGGGAATGACCAACGTGGATGCATGTGAGCAGCGCCCGGACGATGCGCAGCACGTCAACGTGGAGCTGGCTGCCAACGTGGCTCACGCCTGCGCGAGCCTGGATCTTCCCCTGGTGCATATATCCACCGATCACTTCGTTTCGGAGGACACTGCGTTCGCCGTCGAGGAGCAACCGGTTTCTCCAGTCAACGTCTATGGCCGTACCAAGGCGGATGGCGAAAAGCGGGTACGCGAGGCGCATCCGCCCGCGATCATCGCCCGGACCAACTTCTATGGATGGGGTCCATCGTACCGACGTTCGTTCAGCGACACGATCATCGACACACTGCGAAAGGGCGAGTCAATCAGGCTGTTTCGCGACGTCAGCTACACCCCGATCCTCGCTAGCGTCCTGGTCGATGCCGTGCACGACCTGGTGGATAGCGGAGCGTCGGGAATCTTTCACGTGTCGGGAGACGAGTGCCTGACCAAGTACGAATTCGGATTGCGCATTGCTGATCGCTTCGGGCTCGATCGAACGCTTATCAATGGTGGACTGCTCCATGAGGCTGGGCTCGCACCACGACCCCGCGGTATGAGCCTCAGCAACAAGAAGACAGCCTCTATCATCGGCAGGCCGCTCGGCGGTGTCGACGAGCATCTGGACCTTCTCTGGGACCAGGAGGCAAGCGGGATGGCGGTCGAAATCCAGCAGATTGGTAGCGTGTCTTCTGGTTCAAGCCTGAATTGAGCGCCAGTAGCTTTCGCGTGGCATTTCGCGTCGATGCGGGGCTGGAGATGGGCCTTGGGCATGTGATGCGCTGCCTGGCCCTCGCCGACGCTCTCCACGCCAAGGGTGCATCGATCGCGTTTGTCACCGGCCGGATTCCGATGGGGGTGCAGTCGATCATCGCCGAGCACGGGTATACCTCGCATTTGCTTCCGACCGGGAGCCTGGCCGACAATGGTGATTCGCTGGCGCATTCACACTGGCTGGGCAGGACGCAGCTCTCAGATGCGCAGCAAACGATATCAGCGCTCTCCGGCACTCCTTGCGATTGGATCATAGTCGACCATTACGCGCTGGACGCCGAGTGGGAAAAGGCGGCCCGGAGCGTGGCCAATCGGGTGATGGCGATCGATGATCTCGCCGACAGGAACCACGATGCGGACGTCCTGCTCGACCAGAATTGTTATCGCGGACTCGAGACTCGGTACAATGGCCGGGTTCGCGAGGAGTGCGTGCTGTTGCTGGGGCCGACGTATGCCTTGCTGCGGCCGGAATTCGCGAGCCTCCGCGATGCGACTCCAACGCGCGATGGCACTGTGCGCCGAATTCTGGTTCTTCTCGGCGGCGTGGACGCAACCAACGTGACTGAGACCGTCGTCCGCGCTATCGCGAGCCTGGGTTCCGCCGCGCCGGCCGTGGACGTCGTGATCGGTGGGGAACACCCGGAGCGTGCGCGGATCGTAGCGCTGTGCGCCGAGTTCGGTTTCGAGTGTCACGTGCAGACGAACGAGGTCGCTCGCCTGATGGCAGCGGCCGATCTCGCCGTGGGTGCTACTGGAGCGACGAGCTGGGAGCGGTGCTGCCTCGGGCTTCCGACAATCGGAGTGAGCTTAGCCGCGAATCAGGCTCCGATCGCCGAAGCGCTGGAGATGCGGGGGGCGATCTTGAACCTCGGCGATGCGGCTGTCCTGTCCGTGAAAGACATCGCTGCTGCGATCGAGAGTCTCCTCAGCGATCCCCGGCGTGTCGCAGACATGTCGACTGCGGCTCGAAAAGTAGTAGACGGATCAGGAGCTGAGCGCGTGTCACAACATCTACTGGCTGCATGAAGATCACGATCCTTTCGAGCGATCCTGGCCATCCAGTAGTCCAACGTCTCCGTGACTGGGTCGCTGACATGCAGGGCCGGGGACATGAAACGACAATCGTCTTCGACAAGGGTGACGTGGAGGGCGGCGACATTCTTTTTCTGGTGTCGTGTGGGCACATTGTCGGCGACAAGGAGCGGGGCCGCTTCCGCGCCACGCTGGTGCTCCATGCGAGTGAGTTGCCGCGTGGACGGGGATGGTCCCCCCACATCTGGTCGATCGTCGATGGGGCAACGTCCATCACGGTCTGCCTTCTGGAAGCGGCGGATCCCGTTGACACCGGCGACGTCTGGCTGCGAACGACGTTCCCACTGGAGGGCCACGAGCTGCTTCCGGAAATCAACGAGAAACTCTTTGCTGCTGAGCTGGAGCTCATGACGGCTGCGGTAGAACAGTACTGCACCCTTAAGGGGATTCCGCAGGCCGGAGACGCCGGACCGTCCATGAAGAAGCGAACGCCCGCGCATAGTCGGCTCGATCCAACCCGTTCCATCGCGGAACAGTTCGATCTACTGAGGGTCGTCGATAACGACCGGTATCCCGCTTTCTTCGACCATCGCGGCAAGCGCTACACGCTTAGAATCGAGAAGAGCGACGATGCCTGATCAGGTGGAAGTGCGGATCGGGGATCGGCCCATCGGACGGGAGCATCCCCCGTTCGTCATTGCCGAGATGTCCGGAAACCACAATCACTCGCTCGAGCGTGCAATGTCGATCGTGGATGCCGCGGCTGATGCGGGCGCCCACGCCATCAAGCTCCAGACGTACACGCCCGATACGATGACGTTGGATCTCGACGAGCGGGAATTCCACATCAGTGATCCGAAGAGTGCCTGGTCGGGCACATCGCTCTACGATCTGTACGGGGAAGCGTATACACCGTGGGAATGGCACGAACCGCTGTTCAGTCGTGCGCGCGAGCGCGGGATGATGGCCTTCAGCACGCCGTTTGACGACACCGCGGTCGAGTTCCTCGAGACATTGGAGACGCCGTGCTACAAGATCGCGTCGTTCGAGAACACCGATTTGCCGCTCATCCGCCGCGTTGCCCGCACGGGGAAGCCGATCATCATTTCGACTGGAATGGCCAGTGCCCAGGAGCTCGAAGAGGCGGTCGCGGTTGCTCGTGAGGCGGGATGCCGCGGGCTGGTGCTCCTGAAGTGTACTAGTACGTATCCGGCTACGCCCCAAGACTCGAACATTCGGACGATTCCGGATCTCCGCGAGCGTTTTCAGTGCGAGGTCGGCCTGTCCGATCACACGATGGGCGTCGGAGTTGCTGTGGCGAGCGTCACGTTGGGCGCGACGGTCATCGAGAAGCATTTCACCTTGCGGCGGGCCGACGGCGGCGTGGACAGCGCGTTCTCGCTGGAGCCATCGGAGCTGAGCGCCCTGGTGGTCGAGACGGAACGCGCATGGCAAGCGCTGGGTCGCGTTTCCTACGGGGTGTTGGACTCCGAGCAGTCCTCGATGCAGTTTCGGCGGTCCCTTTACATAGTAAAGGATCTCCCCGCGGGCACTCGTCTCACGCGCGACGACGTGCGGTCGATTCGTCCAGGTTTCGGACTCCCGACCAAGCATCTCGACGAGGTGATCGGACGAACCCTCCGCCGCGACGTCAAACGTGGTACGGCGCTCGCCTGGGAGCTGTTGCAGCAGGGTGGGAGTTGAAGCAGATCGTCTTTCCTTCCGAGCAGTCCGAGCCATGCACCGCGCTTCCTCCGTCTCATTCCCGTTCAGCCACCAAACTCAATGACCGACATGAATGATCTCCGTGTGCGCATCTTTGCCGACGGCGCCGACCTGAACGACATTAAGCGCCTCGCAGAAAACCCTCTTATCGCCGGATTCACGACGAATCCCACGCTCATGCGGAGCGCCGGCGTCACGGATTACGTCGCGTTCGCCCGGGAGGTTTTGAAGGTGGTCGGCGACCGGCCGGTTTCTTTCGAGGTCTTCTCCGACGAATGGGAGGAGATGGAGGCGCAGGCGCGGGAGATCTCAACCTGGGGCACGAACATCAACGTGAAGATCCCCGTGACGAACACGCGCGGCGAGTTCTCGGGAGACATTATCGGCAGGTTGTCGGCGAACGGCGTTCCGGTGAACGTCACCGCGATGATGACTACCGATCAGGTGCGCGCGGTGCTCGAACACCTGAAGCCGGATGCCAAGGGGTTTCTTTCGCTCTTCGCCGGAAGGATCGCGGACACCGGACGCGATCCCGTGCCCATCATTCGCGAAGCCGTTGCCCTCGTGCGGCCGTTTCCGGGGATTGGAATCATCTGGGCAAGCCCGCGAGAGCTGCTCAACGTGTTTCAGGCAGAAGAGGCCGGCTGCCATGTCATCACGGTTGCGGCGGACATTCTGCGCAAGCTTCCCTTGGTGGGAAAGGATCTCGCGGCTTATTCGCTGGAGACGGTCGCCATGTTTCGTAACGACGCCACGAAGGCCGGCTACGACATTCCCACGGGAAGTCTCGCCAAGCGCGAGTCCTGAATGTCTCAATCCATGGTGCATTCCGCGGAGGATCATGCGCGCGAATACCTGCGCGAGGCGGCCGAGATTGCCGCGAAGCTGGACATAACGGTCATCAATCGGATGGCCACCCTCCTTCGCGAGCTTCGAGATGGGGGTGGCCGGCTTTTCATTCTCGGTGTAGGTGGCGGAGCCGGTCACGCTTCGCACGCGGTGAACGATTTCCGCAAAATCGCCGATATCGAAGCTTACGCGCCGAGCGACAAC
Organism: Gemmatimonadaceae bacterium; assembly: GCA_035527035.1. GTDB lineage: Bacteria > Gemmatimonadota > Gemmatimonadetes > Gemmatimonadales > Gemmatimonadaceae > JACDCY01. The sequence goes on from DATLBG010000061.1 coordinate 12,321, forward strand.
GTATCCGAGCTGACGGCCAGGACCAACGATGAGGGCTGGGAGACGACGTATCGCGCGTGGCTCGACGTCAGCCGCCTCTCCGACCGCGACGCCGTGCTCGTATTCTCCGTCGGCGGCGGCGATCTCGAGCGCAATATCAGCCCGAACCTCGTCCGCGCGGTGCAGCGCGCCAAGGAAGTCGGCGCGGCCGTGCTCGGCATCGTAGGCCGGGACGGAGGTTACACGGCCACCGTCGCCGATGCCTGCGTGATTGTTCCCACCGTGAACGCGGCGTCCGTCACCCCGCACACTGAAAGTTTTCAGGCGGTGGTGTGGCACCTTCTCGTATCGCACCCGCTCCTCCAGGTGGCAAGGAATAAATGGGAATCGCAGCGCTGACTGCGACGTGAGTCTTTGATCAGCGCACTAATGCGCCGGCGCAGACTTCGGCGCATTCGTGCGATGATGCGCGGCTATCGCCGTCTGCGAGAGGCCGACCAGCTGGACAGGCTCGGGGCTCTCAAGGATGCCATTTCAAGGCAGGCGTTGTCCGTGAGCAACGCGTCGTCAGTTGTTTTCGGCGCGGCCACGCCGGTGGCGGAACTCGTCATCCGGCAGTACGTGCTCGTACGGGTCGTTTCGTGGACGAAACTCAACGAATCAGTTCTTTACGCGCTTGGCAGGGGAAACGCGCCGGTCGTGCACCCGCTGCCGCGCGAATGGCGGGGCGTACTTGCAAGCCAGGGATTGCGCGTCGCGCCGCTGCGTTCGGCGCTGCTCTGGTACTGTTATGTTGGGCGCCTGTTCGCCAACGGGTTGTACACGTTCCTCAAGAGCCTGTTGTCGGACGCTGGAACGCTCCGGGACAAACGAGATCCGATCGGGATTCACGCTCACTTCGAGGGGTTGTCGGAGGCGAATCTTCCCCAACCGGCTCCCGACCGGCGAAGCCATGACATAGTGACGTGGTACCATGGCTGGAGGAATCGTATCGAGCCGTTGGAGGCGATTACCCACGGTGTGGGGTCCACCAACCCCACGAAGGTCGCTGACGTCTCGGTGACAGCAGTCTCCTCGCCGGTGCCGCGCCTCCGAACCTCAGGAAGCCTTGTCAGATTTACGGGATGGGGATTGTTGAGCTTCCTTTTGGCCGCAGCCGATCTGTTGCGGCTACGGTGGTGGCACGCGCTTCTTTTGCACGAGGGCGTGCTCGCCGCCCGGGTGCGACTTGGAAGCCCCAGCGACCTTGCGCGGGAGTTTCTGTTTCACAACTCGAGTTGGATATACCGGCCCCTATGGACATATGAGGCCGAGAAGGCGGGCTCGCGCATCACGTTCTACTTCTACTCGACCAATAACGAGACTTTCAAACGGCCGGGTGGATATCCATTGCAGACGCACATGTGGCATGTGATGAGCTGGCCGCGGTATCTCGTTTGGGATGAGTTTCAGGCGGCGTTTGTCAGGCGGGCAGTAGGCAGCCTGCCGTATGTGGAGATCGTCGGGCCCATCTGGTTCACGTCGAGTGCCCGCGAGCTGCCGGAAATCCCCGGCAGGACAATAGCGGTGTTCGACGTGACTCCCATGCGAAAATCCTACTATCAGACGCTTGGCGTCGATGTCGAGTACTATGTTCCGCAAGTATCGGCCGCTTTTTTGACCGACATCCAGCAAGCCGCAGAGGCGGCGGGGCTCAGCGTACATTGGAAGAGAAAGCGGAACATCGGCCCGCTGGCGGATCGGCAGTATCGTTTGTGCGCCGAACGATTGGAGCGGTGCTCCAACATGATTTCAATTGATCCCGACATATCCGCTGTGCGTGTCATCGAACGGGCGACCGTAGTGATCTCCATGCCGTTTACATCAACTGCCCTTCTCGCGCGAGAGATGGGGAAACCAAGCTGCTATTACGATCCGGCGGGCGTCATCGAGCGGACCGATCGTGCGGCCCATGGAATTCCGGTGGTGTCGGGAATCCAGGAGCTGGCAGTGTGGCTGGAGGAGATGCAAGCGACTCAGAGCGCGGACACGCGCCTTCGTAGCGCGCGATGACATCGCCCGCCGAGGTGACAGACGAAATGACGGGCGCATGCTGAAGCGACTGGTAAAAACGGGCATCGCGAGGGCTGTCGGAGCCGTGTCGGAAACGGCTACCGGCAAGTACGCGTTTCAGCGCATCGCGAGTTCGGTAAGGGGGGCAAAAACCGCCGTGACCTATCGGTCCCACCGGATGCAGTTTTTGACGCCGAACGAGCTCAACAAGTACAGGGCCGATTCGTTCGCGACGAAGGAGCCGGATACGCTCGCCTGGATCGACACTCTTCCGCCCGGTTGCGTGCTCTGGGACATCGGCGCCAACATCGGGCTGTACAGCGTATACGCGGCGAAGGCGCGCAACTGTGAGGTCTATGCGTTCGAGCCTTCCGTGTACAACCTCGAGCTTCTCGCCGGCAACCTTCACCTGAACGGAGTGCACGACAGAGTCACGATCGTGCCGATCGCTCTGAGCGCGAAATCGGGAATCGATACGTTTCGCATGTCGAACGTCGAGCCCGGCGGAGCGCTGTCCAGCTTCGGTGCGACATTCGACCAGACGGGCCAGCCGCTTCGGAAAGTGCTGGAGTACCGCCTGCCCGGCATGACGGCGCGTGACGCCATCGCGCATCTCGGGATCCCGGCGCCCGAGCATCTCAAGATCGACGTGGACGGGATCGAGCATTTCATCCTGCGCGGCTGCGGCCCGGTGCTGCACGGGGTGACATCCGTTCTCATCGAGATCAGCGACGCGTTCGAGGAGCAGGCCGCTGAAGCGTCCCGGCTCTTGAGCGAGGCTGGATTGACCATGTCGCAAAAGATTTATCTTGGCGCTGTCAACCAGTTCAACCAGCTGTGGGTTCGCGCAGGCGCGGACCACGGCGGCCCGGCCTGAGCTCCCGATGACTCTGCGCGTGGGGATTGCCGGCTACGGCGTCGTTGGCAAGCGGCGAAGGCAGTTCATCGACCTACATCCGCAGCTCGAGACGGTAGCCGTGTGTGACCGGGTTTTCGAGCATTCGCCCCCGAGTCAGATCGATGTTCCGTACCACACGAACTACCGGGAGCTGCTGAAGGAAAAGCTCGATGTGTTGTTCGTCTGCCTGACGAACGACATCGCGGCGGAAGTGACGATGGCCGGTCTGGAGGCCGGGCTGCACGTCTTCTGCGAAAAACCTCCGGGACGTGACATCAACGATATCGCGGCCGTGATCCGGTGCGAGCGCGGGCACCCCGGCCTGAAGCTGAAATACGGCTTCAACCACCGGTACCATGAATCCGTGAAGGATGCGCTCCAGATCGTCCGGAGCGAGTCGCTCGGTCGACCACTCGACCTTCGTGGCGTGTACGGCAAGTCGAAGATGATCGGGTTCGACTCGGATTGGCGCACGAAGCGTGCGCTCGCCGGCGGTGGAATTCTGCTGGACCAGGGCATCCACATGCTCGATCTCATGCGCCTGTTCGCCGGCGAGTTTCGCGACATTACGAGCCACGTCTCGAATTCATACTGGCGGCACGACGTCGAGGATAACGCATACGCGCTCATGCGCTCTGTTGAGGGGGTCGTCGCGCTGCTGCATTCGTCCGCCACGCAGTGGCGTCACCGCTTCCAGCTGGACATCACGCTCGAACGGGGCATGATCATCCTGTCGGGGATACTGTCCGGCTCGATGAGCTACGGTGCGGAGACGATGACGGTGGCGGTGGCGGCCGAAGACGATCGCGGCGATCCCAGGGAAACGACCACGCGCTATAACCGTGACAACTCCTGGCGCGACGAGATCGCTGATTTCGCCGACGTGATTCTCCGCGATACCCCCGTCGTGGACGGGTCTTCGCTGGAAGCGCTCCGCACGATGCACCTCGTGTACAGGATCTATTGTGCCGATCCGATCTGGCGGGACAGATACGGCCTGACCGACGAGATTCCTCCGGATGTGCTCGAGCTTCTGGCGCTTCCTTCACCTAGTGTCGAGACTTAACTTCAGGCAGTAAAAACTCATTTAAGAGGTGCAGGGCATGACTACGACAGTTACCGAAAACACACGCGGCATAGTCGGGCCGAGCGTCGTCGCGGATTTCAAGCGCGAAGGCTACTATCTGCATCGCGGCATGTTTTCCAAGGCTACGGCCGCCGCCGCGGCCGACTGGATGAAGGCGCAGGATCCGGAGAAGGTCGCGAAGTCATGGACGGAGCAGGAGCCCGCTGTGCCGCTGGCCGTCTATTCGGTCATCCACAAGGGCGACGACCCTATCGCGCAGATAAGCCGCGATCCCGACATGCTCGCCGTTGCGGCCGAGCTGATGGGTGAGCCGGTGTACATCTGGTCGAGCAAGGTGAACATCAAGTCGCGCTGGGCGGGAACGGCGGAGTACTACCACCAGGATCTGGTCTACTGGAAGGATCGCGGGTATCCGAAGGACGACATGCTGAGCTGCATGGTCTTCCTCGAGCCGCACTCGCTTCGGAACGCGTGCCTTCACGTCATCCCCGGAACACACACCTACGGCTACATCGAGCACCAGCCGTTCGTGAACATCAACGGGCTGGCGAAGTACATGGTGCCGCCCGCGACACTGGACAAGTTGTATGAGAAGCACGGGCTCCTCCCGATCGAGGCGGAGCCGGGCGACGTGCTCTATTTCCACACGTCGCTCGTGCACGGCTCGTCGCACAACATCTCCAATCAGGGGCGCATGATCGTCCTCGCCCAGCTCAACACGGTCGGCAACGAGCCCACCGAGGTCTCGCAGAACGCGCGGTTGTTCAACCTTCGCCGCGCCGAATTCGAGGTGAAGGAAGCGGAGCGCCGGCACAAGTGGTTCAAGGAGAAGTATGAAAAGCAGCTCGCTACCGATGCGCTGACGTTCTCCGCTCCCATTCCGGAAGAAGAGAAGGGGAAGTACTAGACCCGCGTTTCCAGGTCCGGGGTCGGATTTTGAACGAGAGGATAAAGAAGGTCGCCGTCACCGGCTCCGCCGGCTTGATCGGCGGGGCGGTGTCGCGTATCCTCGAGCAGCGCGGCGTCCCGGTGGTTGGAATCGACCAATCGCATGGCGTGGACGTGGCAGACGACGCGGTGAATGCCGCCCTCGACTCGGCCGCCCCGGACGCCGTAGTTCATGCGGCGGCTCACCCCGGCGGCCGGTCGCTCGCAGAGCCAGTCGAGAACACGCGTGTCAACGCGCTCGGCAGCATGCGGATATTCGACTGGTGCGCTCGGGCCAAAGTACCCGTGGTCTATTTGAGCTCCTCCGTCGTTTATGGCGACCAGCCGCCCGGGCCGATACCGGAGACAGCGAAGCTTCAGCCGGGCACTGTTTACGGCGTGGCCAAGGTCGCCTGTGAGCAGTGGCTCGACATTCTCGGCAAGGGTTGCGGCCTCGAATGGACAGTGCTTCGACTCTTCGCCACGTACGGCGCCGGCCATCGCGCGAACACCTATCAGGGAATAATCAACGTCATGCTCACGCAGCTGCTCGAAGGCGACCGCGTGGTCGTTCGAGGGTCGCTCGACAGGCAGAGAGACGTCATCTACGTGGATGACGCAGCCCGTGCGATCGTTGATGCGGTCTTCACCCCCCGGGCGCGAGGCCGGATTCTGAACGTGGGGAGCGGAAAAGCCGTCACCGTGCGCGAGATCGTCGAGACGGTGGCGACCGCCTTGGGCAGGAATCTCTCGGAGCTGGAGATCATCGAGGAGGCCGGTACGGTGGGCGACCCGTTCAGCAATGTCGGCGACTGTTCCCGAGCGCGAGAGGTGCTCGGGTTCACGGCGAGCCACACGCTGCTCAGCGGGGTTCAGGCGCTCTTACGCGAGCGGGCGCAGTCCTCATAACAGCCAACCCGTAGTTCACAGGGTATGTGTGGCATTCTCGCGGTAATCCGGAAAACGGAGCGGCCCCTCGATGTCGCCGCTTGTCGCCGCGCCTTGAGCGGTCTTTCATGGCGGGGACCGGATTTGCTCGCGTCGTCTACGTGGAACGAGCGCGTTTTTCTCGGCCAGACCATCCTCTCGCTGACCGGTGACATCACCGATCCCGGCGGAGGCAAGGCGACGGCGGCTTCAGGGCGATATCAAATCGCCTTCAACGGGGAGATCTACAACTACAAAGCGCTCGCCGCGCGCTGGCTGCCGGACCGAATGCACGTTTCGGAGAGCAGCACGGACACCGAGGTCCTGGCGAACCTGCACGACGTGCTGGACCCCGAGAAAATCCCCGGCGAGCTGGACGGGATGTATGCGTATGTCGCGCTCGATGAGCGCGCGCAGGCCCTCTATCTGGCGCGCGACGTTCAGGGAGAGAAGTCCCTGTACGTTTATGAGGACGTAGACATCATCGTCGTCTCGTCCGAGATCCCGGCGATTCTGTCGCTGGTCCCCAACGCGCCGCTCGACGTCCAGGTCCTGCGGGACGGATTTCGAACGCGTCACTTCATGACGTTCGAGCGAACCGCCCATACCGGGATCCGTCAAATGAAGGCGGGTCGTGTCGAGCGGCTCGACCTGCGCGCGTTGAGCTGGTCGATACCCGCGGACCGGTCGATCAGCGACTGGATCGATCCCGCGCGCCTCGAGGCAAACCGCCAACGGTCGCTCGACAGCCTCACGGACGAGCTCGACGCGCTGTTGTCCGAGTGCACGCGGGAAATGATTCCGTCACGCCGCCGCTTCGCCGCAGTCGTGAGCGGCGGGGTGGACTCATCGCTGCTGAGTCGCTACGTCGTGACGCATGGCAACCCGGACTTGCTCATCGCGGTCGAGCACGTGGGCAAGGACCGCATCAGCGCCGATCTCTCCGGCTTCGAGAAAGTCCTCGGCCGTGCCATAGATGTACTGCGCATCGATCAGGCGCCATACAGCGCCGAGATCGTCCGCTGCCAGGCGACCTGCGCCGCGCCGCTGGGCTCTCACTCCTTCGTTCCGCAATCACTGCAATCGGCGCGGGTTCGCTCCGCCGGATGTCGCGCGCTGTTCGGAGGCGAAGGTGGAGACGAGCTCTTCGGCGGTTATGACGCGTATCTCGACATCCCGTCCGCGGCGGGCAGGTACAGCACCTCCCCCTACATGGCGCACGCCGAGCCGGAGCTCGCATTCTCCGGCGACGATCCGAAGATGATTCAGGAAGAGCTGTCCAGCGCGTGGGCGCGAGCGCTCGAGGCGTACAGCTTCGTCACCGACGAGCGTGAGCAGATGGCGCTTGCGATGATGTACGCCGACGCCGCATATCAGCTTCCTTCCGTCGGTCTGCGGGGTGCCGATCTGATGTCCATGATGTGGAGCGTCGAGACCCGGAGCGTGTTCATTCGCAAGCCGGTAGTGGAATTTGCGCTCAACCTTCCGCTGGCTGCGCGCATCGATCCTGCCGCGGAGAATAAGAACCTGCGGACCAAGGTCGTTCTGAAACGCGCCTTTCTGCGCCACTACCCGGCCGAGCTGCTGGTGGAGAAGCAGGGATTCGCCGGATTTCCGAACGAGTCCGCCGCCTACCTCGGAGATCGCGCGGACTACCTCGCCTGCGACGTACTCGGCATCGATCGGGGAGCTATCGCGAGCACCAGTCTTTCCCGCGCGACGTTGTGGAAGCTCGCCAATACCGAATACTTCCTTCGTAGCCAGCGGGGATCGCTCGGTCGCCGGTGAACGAGGCCGCAACAGGAGAGATAGTCGTCGCCGCCGGATTGTCGGGCGATACCGGCGGGCCTTACGTCCATTACGACAATCGCAATCTGGGCGGCAATTGGCAGCTGATAGATCTCGGACCGATTATCCGCGCGCACCAGGATGAGTGGTTCGTCGCAGTAGACCGCTGGCACCGGGCCGTCTCCCGACGAGCTGCGCGAATGACGCCGGCATGGTGGCTCTTTCCCGATTCGCGCTTGATGGCGTGGCATCCCCTGGACCTGCACCCGCTCCTGTTCGCGCTTGGCGTGATGAGATGGTGCGAAGAGAGGCAGCCCGCACGTTTGCACATAGTGGGCGCACCTGCGGAAGCGGTTACCTACCTGAGTGAATGGAAAGAGGTGCGTGCAGGGCGTATTCGACTCCGGATCGATGAAGCCCCGCCTGCGAAACCAAGGATCAGCCGGGCGGCCAGGTGGAAACCCACGCTGCGGAAGTCCCTGTCGATTTTGCGCCGGCCTCTCGTGGGCGGTCGATCGCGCCCCAAGCTCGGTGAGGCGCGACTAGCGGTCGTATCGTTTGCGCTCTCCGTGAGCGCAATGCCTCACGTCGGCGACCATTTCTTCGGCCGTGTGCTGGACGGTCCGGAAATGGCATCCCGCGGGGGAATACGGTGGCTGTATCTGCTCTCCTGGTTCAACGAGCGGGAGGCGGTGCGCGACGCCTGTCGGGATCTGGGCCGGGTTGCGGCTTTCGATTTCGAGCTGGTTCGTTGGTTCGACCTTCCGGGGATCGTGTGGGAGTTCGCCCGCGCCAGAATGAGACTTCGGTCGCTGCCCCGGACGGCGCCCCCGCTCGAGGTCGAAAGCCTCGTCAGTCGGACTTTTCCCGAAAACTTTTTCTCCGAGACGGCGGCGCTGCTGCAGGCGCCTCTGCCCGAGCTGCTGGTCCATCGCGCGATGCGCCGGTTCCTCCGCGAGGTCCGCCCGTCCGTTGTGGTGTATCCCTACGAGGAAAAAGGGCTGGAACGGGCCATACTCCAAGCATGCGCAGAGCACGGATCGGCCATCACAACGGTTGGTTTCGCGCACGCTGCTCTGAACAGAGGACACATCTGCATGTGGCGCCAGGACGAGCTTGGACGGCCATCCCCATCGCGGATTGCCCTGACGGGACCGGCTGTGCTGGAGTGGGCACTCGGCCGCGGCGAGCTGCCGAAGGAACGTCTCGAAGTAGTGGGGTCCCCGCGCGCGCAGCTGGCGAACTACTCCGCGATTGAGCGGAGCGGAGGGGATTCTCTTCGTGTACTTTTCATCTGCGGCTTCGGTTTCGAGATGACCCAGCTGGCGACATTCGCGGAGGACGTCGCGGGTTTGTTCGATGGAGCCGACCTGACCATCCGTCGATATCCGTATGGCTGGTTCGAGGAACAGGATGCAAGCATCGCTCGCCTTCGCGCGTTGGGCATTCCCTTCGATGTCGATGATTCACCGCTTGCCGATCAGATCGAACAGTGCGACGTCGTTCTATTCATAGCTACATCCGCAGGGATCGAAGCGATGCTCGCGGGGAGGGTGTGTATAAGAATGGTCGGCGCCATATATGACCCCGATGCTCTGGAAGCCAAGGATCCGGACGGGGCCGTTCCGCAATGCGCAACGGCCGACGAGCTTGGAACGGCGCTCCGCCGGATAAGGGGCATGGACTCGCGTGCCTATGCGCAGGCGGCCCAGCGCCAGAGGGAAGTTGCGGAACGGATCTACTCGCCCTGGCAAAACCCTGCCTGGCTGTGACGCCGGGCGGCGGGATTTACGGCTGTCCTTTATGACTCTTGTTCCCATTCAATGACAACGACGGCTCAACTTTACGCTGCACACCCGGACCCTGAGCGGTTCACCACGGCTTACTTCAGCCATCTCAGTGAATGTCTGGCGACGATCGACCCGGGCGCCGTGGCGTCGGTCATCAAGGAGCTTGCGGCTGCACGGGCCGCCGGCGAGCGCGTATTCATCGCCGGGAACGGAGGCTCCGCCGCGACCTCCTCGCACATGGTGAACGATCTGGCGACCGACGTGGCGCGAAAGGCGCGGCTGACCGTGCCCTTCCGCGTCTCCGCCCTCACGGACAACAACGCGCTTATGACCGCGCTCGCGAACGACATCGGTTATGAGAATGTGTTCGTCGCCCAGCTTCAAGCCTGGTTCCAGCCAGGCGACAGACTGCTGGCGATATCGGCGAGCGGAAACTCCCCGAATCTGCTCGTCGCCGCGCGCTGGGTGCGCGAGCACGGCGGTCGGGTGATCAGCTTCGTGGGCTTCGACGGCGGAGAGCTCCAGGGCCTATCCGATGTCTGCGTGCACGTTCGCACCGCTAAGGGGGAGTATGGCGTGGTGGAAGACGCCCACCTCGCACTTAACCATCTCATCTCGAACTGGCTCATCTGCTCGCTTTCCGCCGAAAACCAGGGCGATGCCGCGGGCAGGTGAGCGGGCACGCGTAGTTACCGCCGTGATCCCCGCGCGGATGGCTTCCACGCGATACGCCGGGAAGCCACTGGCGAGGATCATGGATTTGCCCATGATCGAGCACGTCAGGAGGCGGGCGCTGCTGGCGGATGTCGTGGATCGCGCGGTCGTCGCCACATGCGACAGCGCCATCATCGATGCTGTCGAAGGCATGGGCGGCGAGGCGGTGATGACGAAGGCCTCGCACGAGCGCTGCACCGAGCGCGTCGCCGAAGCCATCGAGCATGTGCGCGGCGAGATCATCGTGATGGTTCAGGGAGACGAGCCGCTCCTCGTTCCCGACGCAATCACGCGGGTGGTCGCACCGCTGCTGGCCGACGCGTCCCTCGGCTGTAGCAATCTTCTGTGCGCTTTCGTGGACGAGAAGGACCGTGAGAGTCCGGACGTCGTGAAAGCCGCATGCGACAGGAAGGGGGACATCATCTACTTCACGCGGGCGGCGATTCCCATCCGCCGGGAGCAGGTCTCCACACCGGTTTATCGCCAGACGGGCATCATCGCATTCACTCGTGAGCTTCTGCAACGATACATCGCGCTTCCGCCGACTCCGCTGGAACGCGCCGAGTCCATCGACATGCTGCGACTGGTCGAGCACGGGATACGGATTGCGGGCGTGGTGACTTCCTACAACATGTTCGGCGTGGACTGGCCCGACGATGTGGCCGTTGTGGAGACGGAGCTGCGCAGCAATCCGGAGCAGCGCGCACTGCACGAGCGGATCCAGCACGCGGGCGCGCGCGCTTAGCCATGGACTCGTTCCTCACTCACGCAGGCGGAGCCTCATGCTAGCCCGAGAGATCAAGCAGAAGCTGAAACGCTCGCAGGTATCGGTGGGGTCGTGGATGACGCTTGCCCATCCTTCGATAGCGGAGATTCTGGGCCGCGCCGGCTACGAGTGGGTAGTCATCGACCTGGAACACTCCGCCATCAGCGTCGCCGAGGCTCTGCGACTGATAATCGCGGTCGAGAACGGCGGGGCCGTGCCGCTCGTCCGCCTCGCGGGAAGCGATCCGCTTCAGTGCAAGGCGGTGCTCGATTCCGGCGCCGCGGGCGTGCTGGTTCCCTCCATCAATAACAAGGCAGAGGCAGAAGCCGCCGTGAGGATGGCCAAGTATCCGCCGCTCGGCTCGCGCGGAGTCGGCCTTGCGCGCGCGCAGGGGTACGGCTCGACCTTTCCGGAGTACATCGCGGCGGCCAACGACGACACGCTGGTGATCGTCCAGATCGAGCACATCGACGGGGTGAAGAACATCGAGGAGATTCTCTCCGTCCCCGGAATAGACGGGACGTTCATCGGCCCTTACGACCTGTCCATGTCGCTGGGTGTGCCGGGCCAGCTGTCCCATCCCGACGTGCTCGCGGCGAAGAAGCGCGTGCTGGAGGCGACGCTCGCGCGGAAGTTGAGCGCCGGAATCCATCTCGTGCACCCGGGCAGTGCCGCGGCGGAGAGCCGGGCGGCGGTCGCCGAGGGATACACTTTTCTCGCGCATGGCACGGACATGCTCATGCTCGCCGAGAGCGCGCGGGCGCTGGCGCCGGGTGGTCCGGCCAGCCGCGGTTGACGCGTGCCGCGCGCCCCGTCCCCGCCGGCCGTTGCTCCCCGAAGTGACTGCCAACCGGCTGAAAGTCATCATTCTCGATTTCGACGGAGTCGTCGTCGAATCCAACGAGATAAAGACTGAAGCATTTCGCCGCATATTCTCGAGATTTCCGGAGCATGCGGAGGCGATGATGGACTTTCATCACGCTCACGCCTGGGCGTCCCGCTTCATGAAGATCGATCACTTGCTGAGCGAGCGCCTTGGAAGAGCGGACGACGACGAGCTTCGCCAGCAGCTGGCTACGGAGTTTTCCGAGACGGTCGCCGAGCAGCTGATCACGGTGCCGTTCGTGGCCGGCGCCGAATCGTTTCTGAGCGAGTTCTCGGAGGCCGTGCCGCTGTACGTTGCGTCGGTGACGCCGCAAGCGGATCTCGACTCGACCATCGCGAGCCGCGGGCTCGGCCGCTATTTCCGCGGGGTTTACGGCTATCCGCCGTGGACAAAGGCCCAGGCCATTCGGGACGTGCTCGAGCGCGAGAAGTGCGAGCCCGGCGCTGCCGCTCTCATCGGGGACGCCCCGGGCGACCTGCAGGCGGCGGCAGAGTGCGGAGTTGAGTTCATTGCACGCCGGAGCCAAATCTCCTTCAGCGCGCCGCCGCCGGTCATGTACCCGGATCTGCACGCGATTGCCGACGCCATCCGCCCGAGAGTCAGGTCATGAGTGACAAGATATTCGTAGCGCTGTCCACGTTCGCCGAGCGCGACAAGTCGCCGCTCGACCGCTTGGCGTCGTCGGGCCATCCATACCGGCTGTACGGCAAGGGGAAACGCATCACGCCAGCCGATCTGCTGGCGGAAGCCGGCGACGCTTCGGTAATCATCGCGAGCGTGGAGCCGTACGATGCTGCGACGCTCGCGGCGCTCCCCGAGCTCCGGTGCATCTCCCGGTGCGGCGCCGGGGTGGACAGTATTGACCTCGACGCCGCCCGCGCGCGCGGGGTGGCCGTATTGAACACGCCCGACGCGCCCACGGCGGCGGTTGCCGAATCGGCCATCACGATGTTCCTCGCACTCGCGAAGAACCTACCCCTGCAGAGTTCGCTCATGCGCGCGCGTCGCTGGGAGCGCGTGGAAACACACCTCCTAGGCGCGCGAACCGTAGGGATCGTCGGGCTCGGTCGGATTGGACGGAGAGTAGCCGAGCTCTGCCGCGCCTTCGGGACCGAGGTGATCGGGTATGATCCGCGCCCCGACCCGGCGTGGCATGAACGCCACAAGGTGAGGCTGGTGGGAATCGACGAGCTCGTGGCTACGTCGGACATCGTCTCGCTGCACGCGGCCCGCTCCGCGGAGAGCCCGTTCGTGCTGACGGTGGAAGTTCTGGCGAGAATGAAGCCCGGCGCCGCCGTGGTGAATCTGGCGAGAGGGGGGATGGTGGACGAGGATGCCCTGGCGCGCGCGCTGGAGTCAGGACACATATCCGGCGCGGCGCTCGACGTGTTCTCCGAGGAACCTTACGCGGGTCCGCTGTGCGACTTCCCGAATGTGATTCTCACGCCGCATTCCGCCGCGCTGGCGGTCGAGACCAGAGCGCAGATGGAGATGCAAGCGGTGGAGAACGCGCTGCGCTTCCTCGATGGACTTGTCCGCGAGGACGAGCGCGTTGCATGAGCCGACGCTGCGTGTGGAGACCGCGCCAGCGCGCCGCGTGACATGACCACCGCCACGTATCCGGCTTTCCAGCCGCGGCAGGGCACGGGGGAGGGACCCGACATCATAGATCGCCTCGTGGCGTTCCTGCTGATCGTCTTTCTCGTCTTTTTTTTCGTCGGCGAGAGGATCGAGACGCTGGTGATTCCGATCAGGATCGAGGATTTCATGTTCATCCTCCTCCTTCCTTTGAGCTACCGCTACCTCGCGAGGCCCAAGACAAAGCTCTTCTACTGGATAGCGGCGTATTTCGTCGTGAACCTCATACCGTATACGGCTGCCATCATCGCCGGCGAGTATTCGCTCGGGTCGTACCCGATAATCATGGTGAAGGAGATCGAATATTTCTACATCGCCTTCCTCATCACCGAGCTACGCTCCAAATGGGTTTTTGCCACGGTCGACTCGCTCGCGCTCTTCATCATCGGTAATGGCCTTCGCGCTCTCTACCAAGGGGAGATCAGCTATTACGGCATCGGCACGTTCGGCAATTACTCGGCGCCCTCGCTGGCGGGGGCCCTGTACCTGTTCTCGACCGTGTGGCTTCACATCCGGTCGAAGCTCGTTCCCGGGATCGGGCTTCGGTGGGTCGCCAGAATGGTCGTCGTGGCCGGTGCGATCTGCGTGGTCGCGACGATCTCACGCTCCTCCATCGCGGCGCTGCTGGTGTACGCGTCCGTGTACATGCTGCTCGCCCACGCCGCGCTCGTCCCGCTGTTCGTCGCCGGGCTTGGATTATCTCCCAAGGTGATCCAGGCCATAGCCCTCCTGGCGGGCACGGGCTATGGGACAATAGCCACGCGGGTAGTCGCGCGCGCTAGCAGGATCGGAAACTCCGCGCTCGACCGCTCTGGTAAGTGGGAGTACTACATGAGTCTGTTCGAGCCCATGGACTTCGTGTTCGGGCGCGGAAAGGGCTACCCAAACGCACTCGACGGGACCTATGGCCTGGGCGTGGACAGCCAGTACATCAGGACCGTCATGGAGAATGGCTTCGTCGGCGTGGTCATTCTCGCCGCGATTTTCTGGATCATGCTGGAGGATATACGCCGCCATCGCGGAGAGTTCCAGCACGCGTGGGCTCTCGTAATGGCCATGTTCGTGATGTCTGTCCCGCTGGAAGCGCTTCAGGTGAGCAAATCCGGCGGGTTCTTCTGGCTCGCCATGTTTTACATGCTTCGGTGCCAGCGAAGATTTCCCGCGCACCGGCTTCAGGTTTGACGCGGACGAAGGTCGCGCACCTGAGCTCGGTACATCCCCCCCGCGACCCGCGCATCGTTTTAAAGGAGTGCAGCACGCTGGCTGCCGCGGGGATGGACGTGGTGTACGTCTGTCCGCATACGCGGGACGAGAACGTGAGCGGGGTGCGAGTACGGGCGGTTCCGCTTCGCCGCGGGCGCCTGTCGCGGGTCACCGCGACGGTGTTGGACGTATGGAAGACTGCGTTGCGTGAGAGGCCTGCGATCTTCCACATCCATGACCCCGAGCTGTTGCCTCTGGCGATCCTCGCGCGGTTCGCAGGGCACCGGGTGGTGTACGACGTGCACGAGGACCTTCCACTCCAGGTGCTAGCGAAACATTGGATCCCGCGCACTCTTCGGCCGGCGATGGCTTGGGCTGCGAAATGGCTGGAGCGGCTCGCTGCGCGCACGTTGAGCGGGATCGTGGCCGCTACACCGCAGATCGGCGCGCGCTTTCCGGCGGCGACGACGGTGGTCGTGCAGAACTTCGTCATGGTGGACGAGCTGGCCGTACCGGCTCCTACCCCGTACAGTGAAAGGCCTTCCTCATTTGTATACATCGGCGGCATAGCGGCTATCAGGGGCGCGATCGAGATGGTGGCGGCGATCGGCGCGGTGCCTGCTCACCTGGGCGCGAGGCTGGCATTGGCGGGACCAGTGAGCCACGCGGCCCTTGCAGCAGAGATGGAGCGTCACCATGGATGGAAACGCGTGGACTTTCACGGCTGGCAGTCCCGCGCTGAGGTCGCCGGTCACCTCCACCGGGCACGAGCGGGAATCCTCGTCATCCACCCCACGGAGAATTATCTCGAGAGCTACCCCGTTAAATTGTTTGAGTACATGGCAGTCGGCCTGCCGGTGATAGTCTCGGATTTTCCATTGTGGCGAGCGTTGATCGGCGGCGTGGGTTGCGCCATCTTCGTCAACCCGCTCGACGCAAAGGAGATAGCCGCGGCGATGACCTGGATTCTCGAGCACCCGAGCGAAGCCGCGCGCATGGGCGCGAAGGGTCCGGCGGCCGCCAGAGACCGCTTCAACTGGGACGTCGAAGCAGAGAAGCTGTTGGCCTTTTACCGCACGCTAATTCCCATTAACCGAGCGCCGATGTCAGGAAGCCATTAACCCACGATGCCCACATCCTACGTGGTGCCTCCCGCCGATACCGCGCATAGCGATCACGTCTCGTTTCTGAGCCTGATCAATTTCGTACTCCGAAACGCCCTCATCCTCGGCGCGTCCGGGCTCGCGTTCGCCATTCTGGTAGCCATCCCTGCCGTCACCGCGGCGCCGACCTACAGCGTCACGACAAAGTTCGCGACCGAGTCGGAGCCGGTGGGTCGTCTTTTCGGCTTCTCTCTGCCGGGCAACGGCGGGGGCAGGGGGCCGGAGTTTTACATCGAGCTTATCAAGTCCCCGGAGATACTAGCCCCGCTCGTCGAGTCTTCCTATGAGGTCGAGCCCGGGAAGCCACGCAAGACCCTGATCGAGCATTTCGCTCCGGGAGTTCGCCCGGCCTCCGAAGCAAAGGTGCGGGCAATGTCCGCAGCTTCGTCCCGGATCTCGACCAAGGTCTCCCCCACGACGTCGAGCATAATTCTGCGAGTGACCGCGGAGAATCCCATCCTCGCCACGCAGATGGCCGAGGCCGTGCTTGTTCAGATAGACCGGTTCAACAGCACCACCCGCAAGCTGCAGACGACCGCCGAGCGGAGATTCGCCGAGCAGCGCCTTGCGGAGATCTCCGTCGAGGTCCGCCAGGCTGAAGAGAGACTTCGCTATTTTCGGGAGAGGAATCGGGACATTTCACTGTCTCCGGCGTTGAATCTCGAGCGGGAGCGCTTGGAAGAGGAAGTGAGTACGCGCCGCGGCCTTTATTCCTCGGTGCTGCAGACCTACGAGCGCGCCAAAATGGATGAAGTTCGGGACAGCCCCCTCGTAACTGTTATCGGGCGGCCTGTTCCGCCATCGCAGCCTGACGCCAGGGGCATGGCGCGCTCCTTCGTGCTCGGGTTTTTCCTGGGACTGCTTGTTGGCGGGATCCTGGTGGCTTGGACGGAATACCTGGACCGGGTCCGGCAGCGTGGGTCGCCGGAATTCGCTGAGTTCGACCGGCTTGGTCAAACAATGTCCCGCGCCATTCGCCGGCCGCTCGAGAAGATGTTCCCGCGCCTGAAAGGCATGGGAACGTGAGCGCACTCCGGCTATGGGGGCCGTGGCCGGCGAGCCAAGGCCGCGCGCTGTTCGAGTAGAGCGGTGGCGAAGCGGCTCTTCGACATTGTAGCGAGCGCGATAGGCCTGGTCGTTCTCTCGCCGGTGCTACTGGCGCTCGCCGCGTGGATCGCCCTCGACTCACCGGGCCCTGTCTTTTATCGAGGGGTGCGGGGGGGCCTGCACAACAAGCCCTTCCGCATCTTCAAGTTCCGGACGATGGTGCTGAACGCCGAGGCCATCGGCGGGGCGTCGTCGGCCGATCACGATCCGCGGATAACCAGCCCCGGGAGATTGATCCGCAGGTACAAGCTGGACGAGCTCCCGCAACTCCTCAACGTGTTCAAGGGTGACATGAGCATCGTCGGCCCGCGCCCGCAGATTCTTTCATACACCACGGCGTACTCCGGGGAACTCGCGGATATTATGTCCGTCCGGCCGGGCATGACCGACTGGGCGAGCATTTGGAACGCGGATGAGGGGGCGGTCCTCGCCGGCGCGGCGGACCCTGACCACGCGTATGACGTTCTGATCAACCCGACTAAATTGAAGCTGCAGCTGCACTACGTTCGGACGCGATCCTTCGCGGAGGACGTCCGAATTATCCTCGCGACTATACGTCGCGTGCTGGACCCGGGCTACTATCCCGCCGAACTGAACGATGTACCGCGACTCGCCAAAGGGGCTGGCGCGGCGATACCCTCGCAGACAGCCAGTTGAAAGTCTATCGCACCGAAGCAGAGAACCAGGTCGGACAGGAGCTCGAGGCCATCTTCGAGCGTTGCGCCGATCCAATTGAAGTTCGTCTCGAGAACTTTCCGAAATACGTTCGCCGCCAACAGCTCAAGCGGTTCCTGGCGATGTACGAGCTATTCAAGCGCGCGCTCCCCGTGAAGGGCTCGGTGGTCGAGTGTGGCGTCTTCCGCGGATTCGGTCTGATGTCGTGGGCGAAGCTCAGCACGATTCTCGAGCCAGAGAACCTGACGCGGCGGATCTACGGTTTCGACACTTTCGCCGGCTTTCCCAACGTAGCCGAGCAGGACGTGGGCGGCGCTGGCGTGGCGCGCCCCGGGGGCCTCAGTGCCGGATCGTACGATGAGCTCCTTTCGCTGATCGAGCAGTACGATCGCGACCGGTTCCTCGGCAATATCCCGAAGGTAGAGCTCGTGAAGGGCGACATGTCGGCAACGATACCGGAGTTCCTCGAGAGCCACCCTCACCTCCTTGTGAGTCTGCTCTTCATCGATTGCGACCTCTTCGAGCCGACCAAGGCGGCGTTGGAAGCCTTCGTTCCGCGTATGCCGAAGGGAGCGATTCTCGCGTTCGACGAGTTGGACAACCCGATCTGGCCGGGCGAGACCCTCGCGGTTCTCGAGACGCTCGGGATCCGCGGCCTGAAGCTCCAGCGGCTGGAGTGGGACCCTTACATCGCGTTCGCCGAGCTTGAGTAATCCGAGCCTGACGCGCGACGCGCGCGTCCGCCGATGACCAGGGCAGCCGCGAAGTCGGCAATTCCGTTCTTCAACTACCGCGAGGCGTTCGCGGCGCGCGAGAAAGAATACGCTTCAATATTCCTCGACGTGCTGCGTCGCGGAGCGTTCATCCAGCAGCAGGATCTCGCTGCCTTCGAGCAGAACCTCGCCCGGTACCTCGGCGTGAAGCACGCTATCGGCGTGGGTAACGCGACCGATGGGCTGCTGATGGCCTGGCTCGCCGCAGGGCTCCAGCCCGGTGACGAGGTGATCTTTCCATCGCACACCATGGTGGCCTCCGCCGCGTCGGTCGCGCACGCCCGCGGGGTCCCCGTTCCCGTGGATTGCGGCGCGGATCACCTGATAGATCCGACCGCAATCGAAAGCGCGATCACTTCGCGCACGCGAGCGATCATGCCGGTGCAGCTGAACGGGCGAACGGCGAACATGGCCGATATACAATCGATCGCGGATCGCCACGGACTGTTCATCGTGGAAGATTCCGCGCAGGCGCTCGGCTCCAGGTTCAGGGGACGGTTCGCCGGCACGTTCGGGCGCGCGGGCGTGTTCAGCTTTTATCCCGCCAAGATTCTCGGCTGCTTCGGCGACGGGGGGGCGGTCGTCACTGACGACGACTCCATCGCGGAGCAGGTGCTCCTGTTGCGGGATCACGGCAGAGACAGCGGCGGGGCGGTCGTGCGCTGGGGCTTCAACTCCCGCCTCGACAATCTTCAGGCCGCGATACTCGACTTGCAGCTTACGGACTACGGTGACATCATCGCGCACCGGCGTGGACTTGCGGCGGTCTATCAGGAGCTGCTCGGTGACTTGAAGCAGGTGCAGCTGCCCCCTGGTCCGGACGCCAACGCCGATCACTTCGACGTGTATCAGAATTACGAGATCCAGGCGGACGATCGCGACTCGCTCCGCGCGCATCTCGCGGATGACGGCGTCGGGACGATCATTCAGTGGGGTGGAAAGGCCGTGCACCAGTTCCCGGAGTTGGGGCTTGGCCGTCATCTCCCTGCCACGGACCGGCTCTTCCAGCGCTGTTTGATGCTTCCGATGAACATGACGCTGACCGGAGCGGACGCGAGGTACATCGCGCAGTCCGTGCGGGAATTCTATGGCGAGTGAGGCCCCCGACGCCGGTCAGGTAGATACGCGGGAGATGGCGAAGCGAATCCGCCTGGACGCGCTGCGGATGACGAGCGCAGGCGGGAGCTCCCACATCGGAAGCGTCATGTCGATGGCCGACATTCTCGCGGTGCTGTACGGGGGCGCGTTGCGCGTCGATCCGTCCAATCCGACCTGGCCCGACCGGGACCGGTTCATCCTCAGTAAGGGTCACGCGGGCGCCGGCGTGTACGCCGCTTTGGCGGAGGCGGGGTTCTTCCCGGTCGAAAAGCTCACTACACACTGCGGCGACGGGTCCGATCTGAGCGGCCACGTGTCGCATCGGGGGGTCCCCGGCGTGGAGTTCTCCACGGGCTCGCTCGGGCACGGGCTCTCGGTCGCAGCCGGGATGGCGTACGCAGCGGCGCTCGACAAGCGCGCGCACCGCGTAGTCGTGCTTCTGAGCGACGGGGAGTGCGACGAGGGGTCCAACTGGGAGGCGATTCTCTTCGCCGGCCACCATAAGCTGGGCGGGCTGCTTGCGATCGTGGATTACAACAAGATTCAAAGCCTCCGGTCGGTGGAAGACACGCTCACCCTCGAGCCGTTCGCCGACAAGTGGCGCGCGTTCGGGTGGGATGTGGTCGAGATAGACGGCCACGATCACGACGCCATCCGCAGCGCGACCGCTACCGTCCAGCCACGCGGTGCGCCGCGCTGCGTGATTGCGCATACGGTGAAGGGGAAGGGCGTGAGCTTCATGGAAGGATCGGTGTTGTGGCATTATCGAACCGCGCGAGGGGAAGAGCTGGCCGCAGCCGAGAAGGAGCTGGCAGGCGCGTGAAGGACGCGTTTTTCGGCCGCCTGGAGCGGTTGGCGGAGGCAGACCCGCGCGTTTTCTTCATCACGGGGGATCTGGGATTCGGCGCGCTGGAGAAGTTCGTCGAGCGCTTTCCGGACCGCTTTCTCAACGCTGGCGTGGCGGAGCAGAACATGACGGGGCTGGCGACTGGAATCGCCATGGAAGGGCGGATCGTCTTCACGTATTCGATAGGCAATTTCCCCACGCTTCGTTGTCTCGAGCAGGTTCGCAACGACGCCGCCTACCATGGGGCCGACGTGAAGATCGTGGCGATCGGCGGGGGCTTCAGCTACGGCAGCCTCGGGATGTCGCACCATGCCACCGAAGACCTCGCGATAATGCGCGCGCTGAACATCCCCACCGTCGCGCCGGGCTGTGATTGGGAGGCGGCCGAGGCGACCGAAGCGCTGGCGAAAATTCCAGGCACCTGTTACCTGCGGCTCGACAAGACCACCGCGGGGAACACGGGGAAGCCGGGCGAGCGGTTCGTGGTGGGGCAGTCCCGCAGGCTGTGCAGCGGCGATGACGTGACGCTCATAGCGACCGGTGGAATCCTGGACGTTGCTCTCGCGGCCGCCGAGGAGCTCGCGACTGCGCATGGACTGGTCGCGCGCGTGGTGAGCATGCACACCGTTCATCCGATAGATGCGGCGGCAATCCTGGCCGCCGCTCGCGAGACCGGCGGCATCGTCACTATCGAGGAGCACACTATACGAGGCGGCCTGGGCAGCGCCGTCGCCGAAGTCTGCGCTGACGAAGGCGTCGCGCCCAGGGCGTTCCACCGGATCGCCTTGCGCGCCGGCTTCTCGTCCATCGTCGGCAGCCAGAGCTATCTGCGCGGTCATTACGAGATGGATGCCAAGGCAGTGGTCGCCGCAGCAATCCGCGTCTCACGGGGTGTAGAGGTCGCCTGCTAGTCGGGAGGCGGGCAGTGAGTACGGTCGCGCGCGTATGATCCCGGATAAGCTGAGTGAGCTTAAGCGGTACGACGATCGCGCCAGGGAAATGTTGTCGGCTGATGCTGCGGCGCTGTCGAGTGCGAGGGGGGGAGCTCAATCCGTCCGTGAGATCTACCGCGCCCCATATCTGCGATACGAGGCCCACATCGGCAGGCTCGTGCGCCCGGAACAAGTCGTGCTCGAGATCGGATCCGGCACGGGGGTGCACACGGCGCCGCTCGTGGGAACGGGTGCCCGAGTGGTAGCGACCGACATCTCCGTCAACGCGCTCCGGGTCACGCGTTACAGGGTGAGCGACCGCGTCAGCGCGGCCGCGGCGGACATGGAGGAGCTGCCGTTCGCCTCCGCCTCTTTCGATGTCGTCGCGTGTGCGGGGAGCCTGAGCTACGGGGAGCCAAGCGCAGTGGACACCGAGATACGGCGGGTCTTGAAGTCCGACGGTATCTTTGTCTGCGTGGACTCGCTGCGGAACAACCCCATCTATACGATGAAACGGTGGCTGGATTACATGCGCGGAAAGCGAACGAAGCGCACGTTGGCGTACATGCCGTCGGATGAAAGAGTCACCTCCATCGCTGCCGGCTTCACGACGGCAACGGTCGAGTACTTCGGCGCGGCCAGCTTCGCCATGCCGGCCCTCGCGGGCCTTTTGGGAGAAAGCCGGGCCGCTCGCTTGTCGGACGTGATCGATCGGCGGGTTCGCACCCGCCGCTCGGCGTTCAAGTTCGTGCTTGTAGGCGTGCGCCCACGACCCGCGAGTCGCCCCACGTGACGCAGCCGTGGCATGCGGCGGTGATTCGCATATTGCGCGATCGCCGGCTCACGTTCGTGGACGTCGGCGCCCGTGGCGGCGTGCCCCCCCATTGGAACGCGTACGCTCCTGTTTTGGACGTGGCGGCATTCGAGCCGGACTCCGAGGAAGCGGAGCGACTGCGGGCAGCCATCGTCAGCAGCGGCGCGAAGGCGAGCTTGCACGAGGTAGCGCTATGGAGTGAGCGGGGAAGTCGAACGCTCACCATCACGAAAAACCCGGGATGCTCGTCCTTGTTCACGCCGAATCGGGAGCTGCTTGCCGGATTTCCGGACGTGGCCCGGTTCGACACCCAATCGGCGACCGAGCTGGCGACATCCACGCTCGATACGCTGCTGGGCAGCTCGCTCGCGAACGCCAGTGCTTTTCTAAAGATCGACGCCCAGGGCGGAGCGCTGCCCATTCTTACCGGAGCCGGATCGTGTCTCGACCGCACCATCGGCATCGAGGTGGAAGTCGAGCTGGCGCCCATCTACAACGAGGAGCCGCTGTTCGGCCGGGTCGATGAGTTCCTCCGGGAGCGCGGTTTCGAGCTTGTCGATCTCCGTCCCACGTACTGGCGACGCGACTCCGCGCGGTCCATACCCGGAACCCGAGGTCAGCTGGTTTTCGGGGACGCGTTGTACATGCCTACGCCGGAAATGTTTGTTCGCGCGTTGAAAGCGCGCCCCGAGTCGGCCGCGCATCTGTGCGCGGGCGTGCTTGTCGCGTGCGACGTCTACCGCTTGTGGGACAGGGTCGTCGTCTATGCGGCGGCGGCCGCAGGGGAGGACATCCTCCCCGCAGCCCGCGGAATTCTAAGCGGCGCAGGCGATGATGTGAGTGCAACTATCAAGGATCTGCCGCACTTCCCACGACGGTACCGGCTTGCTCGATGGATCAAGGATCTGGGTGATCGGCTGACGGAGTCCAGCGAACACTGGGCGTATTCGGAGCAGCGACTAGGGGGACGCATGCGCCGCTCCGGCGCGGTGTCCAAACTGGAAAGACAGCTGCGCACCGTGCCGCCTTCTTAAAGTGAGCCCGGGGTGGTTGAAGGGCGAGACGGCGCATGAGGGCGGCCGCGCCGTCGATACTTCGTGACGGGACAACCTGTGCCGATTCTCACGACGGGAACGGAGAGGACGGCATTGGCGTTTCGCGCGCGCCTCTCGCATCGGCATTCGGGCGCGGCGCGACGCTATGCGGCGCGTCTCGGCGCGCGCATATCGTTACTGGTCTTATCCGATGCGCTGGCGTTCCTCCTGGCACGAACCGGATTCCGGGCGGTCCTGGAATCACCCGCGTTCGCTGAGCTATTCCCGAAGCTCGTCACATCGGCAGGACCTCTGGCGAGCCCCGGAGATCCCGGAAGCATGGTCTTCTTCATCTCGCTGTTCCTTTCGCTCGCGCTCACCGGCTCGTACGCCCGACACAGGGTGCTCAACACAGGTGCGCGGCTGGCGGCCGCTACGACCATGGCGGCAATGGCGGCCACGCTTCCTCTGGCGGCGATCGTCGGCGTCCGCAGCGCACTCACGGAGAATCTTCTCGTCGCCGCGGGCGTATGGGCCGCGCTGCTGCTCATGCGCGCAATCGCCGAGCGAGTGCTCGAGCGGCTATGGCCGCAAAGACGTTGGGCGGAGCCGTGCGTTCTGGTCGGCGGACGCGACGCGCCCACATCGCGGGTCGCCGCGGCGATAAGCCGGCCCGGGGGCGACTACGCCATCGCGGCGCACTACGACATTTCCGCGGCGCGTTCCGACGTGAGCCCGATCCAGGTCGCCGACAGCGTGCGGTCGCGGATCCTTGCGTGCGATGCGGAGGCGGTCGTCGTGTGCGAGACTATTTCCGACGATCTCGCCGAGGCCCTGCTCGAGACAGCGCTCGAAACGGGGTGTCAGCTGCTGTATCCGGCCGGCGCGGTCCGAGTGGAGGACCCGCGCCCTCGTCTGGTCTGGCATCATGACCAGCCATTCTTCGAGCTCGGCGCGCCCGTCCTGAAAACGAGCGCGGTGCTGCTCAAGCGCACTACCGACGTCGTGGTAACCACGCTGCTGCTGCTCGTGTCGGCGCCATTGATGCTGGCGATCGCCGCCGCCATCAAGCTCGATTCGCGTGGCCCTGTGCTGTTCAAGCAGGCGCGCGCCGGCCGCGGCGGATGGCCGTTCGACATGTTCAAATTCCGGACTATGCGCGTGGGCGCCGACGCCGAGAAGCTGGACCTCGCGCATCTGAACGTCACGGGCGATGCGCGGCTGTTCAAAATCGCCTTGGATCCGCGCGTGACGAGGTTGGGCCGCTTCCTTCGGCGGTGGAGCCTGGATGAGCTGCCGCAGCTATGGAACGTGATGCGCGGCGAGATGTCGCTGGTCGGGCCGCGTCCGTTCTTCGAGGCTGACTTTGCCGCCTACGACGACCACCATTTCCGCCGCCTGGACGCCAAGCCCGGAATCACCGGATTGTGGCAGGTGAGCGGGCGCAGCGACGTGCTGCATTTCGAAGAAGTCGTATTTCTCGACCGACAGTACATCGAGCGATGGTCGCTGTGGCTCGATATCGGAATCATCTTCCGCACCGTGTCAGCGGTCATGAGGCGCAGAGGGGCATACTGAACGGCGATAAGAAGGCCGCGCGATGCGACGCGCGCGCGCCTTGTAGATTCCCCATGCTGATCGGCCGGATCTCCCGGTCGAAGGAATAACGGAGAAAAGTCCACGTGAAGGTTTTTGTCTCCGGCGCGGCCGGATTTCTTGGCAGTCATCTGAGTGACGAGTTCGTGAAGCGCGGACACGTCGTGACCGGCTGCGACAACATGATCGGCGGCGATCTGGTGAATCTTCCCGAGGGGATCCGGTTCGAAGAGGCCGACTGTTGTGACGTAGAGGCGATGACCCGCCTCACCGAAGGAGCCGAAGTCATCTATCACTGCGCGGCAATCGCTACTGAAGGGTTGAGCGTATTCTCTCCGGCCATCATCGCCAAGCACGTGTACGAGAGCACGGCCGGACTGCTCGCCGCAGCGGCGACGAACCGGGCGCGCAGGTTCGTGTTGTGCTCCAGCATGGCGCGGTACGGCATCGGAGATCCACCTTTTCGGGAAGATCAGCCGGCGACGCCCGAGGATCCATACGGAATCGCGAAGTACGCCGCCGAGCTTCTCACGGCGAACGTATGCGCGACCCACGGCCTGGAGCACGCGATCGCGGTCCCTCACAACATCATCGGCCCCAAGCAGAAGTACGACGATCCCTACCGGAACGTGGCCAGCATCATGGTGAACCGCATGCTGCAGGGACTTCAGCCCATCATTTACGGCGATGGCGAGCAGCGCCGCACGTTTTCGTTCGTGCAGGACTGCGTCGACCCATTGGTCAAAATGGGGACAATGCCGGGGCTGGACGGGCAGGTGATCAACATCGGGCCCGACGAGGAGACCGTGACGATCAACGAGCTCGCCCGGATTCTCGCGGAGCTGCTGAACTTCGACCTGGAGCCGATTTACGTGGTGATGCGTCCGCGGGAGGTGAAGCACGCCACTTGCTCGGCGGAGAAGGCGCGCAGCCTGCTTGGTTATGAGACCAAGGTGTCGCTGCGTGAAGGGTTGCAATCCATCATCGACTGGATCCGCGCGAACGGCACGAAGCCCTTCGAGTATCATCTTCCGATCGAGATCGATTCGCCATTGCTTCCGAGCACGTGGCGCCAGCGGCTCATATAGACCGCGGGTAGCTTTCGTCGCATGGCGCAGACGGGCCGGATGACGAGCAGGAAGCTTCGGGCAATTGCCGCCGTCGACGCCCTCGGCAGGCCCGCGTTTGCCTTGCTGCGCTCGAGGGGACGAAAGGCACCACCGGATCCGCCGCGCCGAATCCTGGTGGTCGAGCTATGGGGAATCGGCGACGTTGTGCTCGCTACGCCTGCGCTGGCCGAGCTCCGCGACCGTCTGCCGAACGCGAGGGTAACCCTGCTGGGCAAAGCGCACGCGCGCGAGCTGCTCGAGAACAGCGGGCTGGTTGACGACGTGATAGTCGCCGACTTTCCCTGGACCGCGCACGCAGCCAAGTACGCGCCGTCACGCTACCGGCGAGCGAATCTTACGCAGGTTTTCCGCGAGCTTCGCTCGCGGAAGTTCGATGTAAGCATTGACGCGAGGCGGGATCTGCGCAGCAATATCGTCACGTTCCTGTCCGGCGCGACGCGAAGAATCGGGTATGACTTCGGCGGGGGCTCCAAGCTGCTCACCGATGTGGTGCCGAGCGGCTCGCAGGATGGACACAGGATTGACGATTGGATGCACGTGCTGGAGCCGCTGATGGGTGAGATTCCATCGGCCCGCGGACCGGTGTTACGGGTCACCGACGACGAGATCGCGCGGGCAGAACACCATCTTCGCGAGCTCGGCATTCCAGATGGCAAGACGCTGATCGCGATCCACCCGGGCGCGAGTCATCCCATCCGGCGTCTGCGCGCGGACGTGGTGGCGGCCGCCGCGGCTCGCATTATCGCGTCCGGCGCGGCGGCGATTTTAATCCAGGACCCGGGCGGCCACGGATCCGACTTCGTCCTGCCCGCCGGGGTGCCGGCGCTCCGGCCTTCCCTTCGAGAGCTCATGGCGATCATCTCTTCCGTTGACGGCCTCGTATGCAGCGACAGCTCCGCGATGCACATTGCCGTCGCGCTCGGCACTCCTGTCACGGCGGTTTTCGGTCCGCAGCGGCACGAATGGCTGGGCCCGCGCGATCCAATGCATCGCATCGTTTCCATCACCGACATGCCGTGCCGCCCCTGTTTCGACGCCTGTATCTACGAGAGCCCTCTGTGCATGGACCGGATCGATGGTCAGATGGTCGTTGAAGCGGTGGACGGGCAGCTCGCGGCGCTCGCGGCGCGCACTGCCGAAGCCTCCGCGCAGGGCAGCGGCCGACGCAGGCTGCCAAGGGCGTGAGCAGCGCCCCCGTAGTCGCCGAGAGCACTGGCCTTCCAGGCGTGCTACTGCTCAATCTCAAAACCTTTTCCGATTCGCGCGGCGTAGTCGTGGAGACGTTCAATGAGCGCACCTTCGCAGATGCGGGCGTTTCCGGTGACTTTGTGCAGGACAACCACAGCCGGTCCAGGCGCGGAGTTCTGCGCGGCCTCCACTTCCAGAAGAAGGCTCCTCAAGGCAAGCTCATCCGCGCCATCCGCGGCGCGATCTTCGACGTTGCGGTGGATGTGCGCGTAGGATCGCCTACGTTTGCGCAGTGGATCGGCGTGACGCTCACGGCCGACTCCGCGCAGGCGCTGTGGGTTCCACCCGGCTTCGCACACGGCTTCTGCACGCTGTCCGAAGAGGCCGACGTGCTGTACAAGTGCACCGGATTCTACGATCCCACCGATGAGTCAGGTGTGGTGTGGAACGACACGACGGTGGGAATAAAATGGCCGGTCGATGACCCCGTGCTGTCCATTCGCGACGCGGCGCTCCCTCCACTGACGGACAGGGAAGACCTTCCGCGCTATGTCTGATTGGTTTCCGGGTAAAAAGCTGCCCCCAGCCTCGAGGAGCCTCACATGCGCGTTGTTGTAGTCGGCGCGGAAGGCCAGCTAGGGGCGGACATGGTCCGGTGGGCAACGCAACGCGGCCATAGCCTGGTCCCAATCTCCCACGCGGACGCCGACTTGCGCGACGCCCGGGGAATCGCCCGCGCGGTGGGAGCCGCATCCGCTGACATCGTCATAAATGTGGCCGCGATGAACCACGTGGAGCGGTGCGAGGCGGAGCCGGAGCTGGCGCTCGCGGTGAATGCGCTGGGGGTCGCGAATCTGGCGGCAGCAACCGTCGAGGCGGGCATCCCCCTGGTGCACGTGAGCACCGACTACGTATTCGACGGAGAGAAGGGAGCGCCCTATGTCGAGGACGACCTTCCGGCACCTGTCAACTCATACGGGATAAGCAAGCTGGCGGGCGAATGTTTCGTGCGCGCGCGGCAACCCAGATCGTTCATCGTGCGAACGTCGGCGCTGTATGGAATTCACCGGTGCCGCTCGAAGCCGCAGGACAATTTTGTTCGCGCGATGTTGCGGCTCGGAAGGGAGGGGCGAACCGTTAAAGTCGTCAACGATGAGTTCGTCAGCCCGACGTGGACGTGGGATCTGGCCGACCAGTTGTTGCGGCTTTCCGAGACGGACCAGTTCGGCACGTATCACGCGAGCGCGCAGGGGTCATGCTCGTGGCTCGAGTTCGCCCGCGCGATATTCGAAGAGGCCGGGATCGAGGTAGCGGTGGAAGGGGTGTCCGCATCGGAGCGGGAGGCGCGAGTACCCCGACCGCGCTACTCAGTGCTTGATAATGCCGCCCTTCGCCGGATCGGTATTGACGTCATGCCGGAGTGGCGTGCCTCCCTTCGCAGATATCTCGCTTCCATCCGCCACGAGATGACGGTATTGAGTGGAGACCCACTCACGATATGATCCGTCCATGACTCGCCGCCACCACGGTTCGTTTTCAGCGTACCAGCGCGCGGTGGCATCGAGCCCCTGATCCAGCCCCATCTTGGGCTCGACGCCAAGCGTACGGCGTAATTTCGCATCGTCGAGGGCGTACCGTCGATCGTGTCCCGCCCTGTCCGGCACTTCCGTAAGAAGCTCGACGGAGCGCGCACCGCCAGCAGCAGGCGACCCGGGGAACCGTTCAGCCAGCGCGCGGTCGTTCGCGATAAGGCGGTCCACGGCTCCGCATAACCGCGTGAGCACCTCCCGATTCGTCAGACCGCCCGTTCCGCTGACGTTGTAGGTCTCTCCGTTCCGGCCGTCGCGCATCACAGCTTCGAGCGCCGCGCAATGGTCCTCCACGAACAGCCAGTCCCTGATCTGCGCCCCGTCACCATACACAGGAATGGGCTCGCCCAGCAGCGCGCGGACCGTTGCGAGCGCGATCAGCTTCTCGGGGAACTGGTAGGGTCCGAAGTTGTTGGAGCAGTTGGTAGTGACGACGGGAAGGTCGAACGTTCGATGATACGCCTGCACGAGATGGTCAGCGGCGGCCTTTGAAGCAGCGTAGGGTGAGCTTGGCGCGTAAGCTGTCGTCTCTGTCGCCGCCCGAGCATCCCGGTCGAGCGATCCGTACACTTCATCGGTCGACACGTGATGAAAGCGGCGCGCGCCAGGCGCGCCTGCCCACGCCGCTCTGGCCGCCTTCAGCAAGGCGTGAGTCCCCACCACGTTCGTGCGCACG
The DNA here is from genome assembly GCA_035527035.1 of Gemmatimonadaceae bacterium. Lineage (GTDB taxonomy): Bacteria > Gemmatimonadota > Gemmatimonadetes > Gemmatimonadales > Gemmatimonadaceae > JACDCY01. Next base: position 41,598 of record DATLBG010000061.1, read on the forward strand.
AACTCGTCGGGGCTCCTGATCGAACGATCCACGTGCGACTCCGCGGCGAAATGCACTACCGTATCGATCCGCTCCTCGCCGAACAGCTCCGCAAGCAGCGCTTCATCGCACACATCCCCTCGCACGAACACGACGCGTGCGTCATCGACGATCCCGGCCAGGTTCTCCATGTTGCCGGCGTAGGTAAGTGCGTCGAGTAGGATGATTTTTCCCTGGTGCCGGCCCGCGAGACGGCGCACGAAGTTGGAGCCTATGAACCCGGCGGCTCCCGTTACCAGGACGCAGGTGGGCGCGTGGGCGCTCAGCGGGCCGCCCCGCGCGCGTGCGAACGGGGGTCGTCCTCCTCAGCGCGGTGCGGGCCGGAGCGCGTGCCCTCATCCGCAAGCGCCGCGAGGTACTTCCCGTACGCGCTGCTGCGCTGCGCGACTGCGCCGCTGCGCAGATCTTCCGGCGTAAGCCACCCCATTCTAAACGCCGCCTCCTCGGGCGACCCGATCTTCAGTCCCTGCCGCTGTTCCACGATGGCGACAAAATTCGACGCTGCCAGCAGCGCGTCGTGCGTGCCCGTATCGAGCCACGCGGTCCCACGACCGAGTACCTGCACGTTGAGCGTGCCGGCTTCCAGGTAGCGCCGGTTCAGATCCGTTATCTCGAGCTCGCCCCGTGCCGAGTGACGCAGCTCTGCGGCGTAGTCACACGCATTCTCGTCGTAGAAGTACAAACCCACCACCGCATACGGGGATTTGGGCTCGCGCGGTTTCTCCTCGATGGACAGCGCTCGTCCGTCGCTACCGAACTCCACGACGCCGTAGTCCTGGGGGTTGTGCACGCGGTAGGCGAAGATCGTGGCCCCATCGGCGCGCGCCGACGCCGCCTGCAGCTGGTTGGCCAGTCCGCTCGCGAAAAAAAGGTTGTCGCCCAGGATGAGCGCGGACGGCGACCCGGCTATGAATGGTTTGGCGAGCAGCAGCGCCTGCGCGATTCCGTCCGGGCGCTCTTGCACCGCGTACGACAGGTTCACGCCAAAGCGGGAGCCGTCACCGAGCAGCTCTTTGAACTGCTCCGTGTCCCGGCCGGAGGTGATGACGATGATGTCGCGGATTCCGCTCAGGATCAGAGTCGTGAGCGGATAGAAAATCATCGGCTTGTCGTACACCGGGATGAGCTGCTTGCTGAGCGAATGCGTCGACGGCCACAGCCGCGTTCCGCTGCCACCGGCGAGGATGATTCCTTTTCGCGCGCCGTCAGGGGCCGACATAAAAGCCTAAAAGTGCCGCTGCAGGCCCACGCGCACCTGGGCGTTCCAGCCGCTTTCCGAAAAGGTCCGGTTCAGCTCGCGCACGAGGCCCGCGCCCAGACTGACCTCGCCGACGCGCGTGAATCGAATGCTCGAAACGTCGAGCTCATATGCTACGCCCGGCGACGCCTTTTGAATCGTGGCCGTTTCATGGAACTCGCCAAAGTCGCGCGTGACCGTGCGGGTTGCTCTCGATGCCCATTTGCCTGCGGGAGTATAGGTCTCCCACGACAGCGAGCTTCCGGCTGCGGCGCCCGCGCCGACGGGAGCGCCCAGCAGCTGGCCGCGATTCGTGTGTCCCTGGCGGACGTTGCTGTGGAGGTACACCCTTCCTTGTCCGCCCCGATGGCGGACGAGATGCGCCATCTGAAAATTCACGACTTCCGCCCTCAGCACGTGAAGGCGCGACGGGCCACGCGCTACTGTCTTGCCGACGCCGAGCATATACGACCGGATGTGATCCGGCTCCTGAAGGAAGTCGTTCACGTCGGCGTTGTGGTCCTCGCGGCCGTATTCGAAATAGGCCTCGGCCCCGGCACGCGGAAAGACCCAGCGGGCGAAGACGGACAGAAGCTGATTGCCCTCGTCGCCCGTTTGAAATGCACTGGAGTCATCCGTTGACCGCCCATCACGGAGCACGCCTTCGAATGGCTTCCACCAAAGGCTGCCGATGCCATCGCTAGGCATGTAGAAATGAAAGAAGCGGGCAAGTCCCAGCTCGAGCCCCTCGGCGCCCCGCGGCTGCAGCACGAGCGCGAGACCGGGCGCGAAGCGGGAATGGCCGGGTTCCGTCGAGCTCACGAAGTCCTTTGAGCCTGTGACCGGCGAGTAGGCGGATTGCTCGAGGCGCCCCCATTGCGCGCGAACGTGCGCCCGCGCGAGCCAAAGGTTGATCGGTGCGGCGGTACCGATGAACCCGTGAAGAAAACCCGGCGCGTTGTTGCCCAGTATTAGCGGGTATCGAGTCGCGGGGCCCCACCACTCGTTGGCGGTCGAAACTCCGATCGCGAGCTTCCCGACGTCCAGGCGCACGTAGCTTTGGCCGGCGTCCACGCGCGTGTACGGCGCGTCGCCGAAACGCTGGGGGCGGTCGATCGCGCCGGGATACAATGCGTCGCCGAATACCAACTGGCCATCCTGCCCGTTGGGCGCGAGGTCGAAGCTGCTGTTTCCGGCGCGAAACGCGACCGGGTTCACCGCGAAGCTCAGCGCTCCAAACCTGCCCGCGAATCCCGCCGATACGGCGACCGTTGGCCCGCGTCCAGCCCAGATCGCCCCGTCGTTCATGCCCCATGCGTAGCCGGTGTTGACGATCGTTTGAATCGACACCGGCGCTATGCGGAGAGCGCTCCGTCCCGCGTCGCCGAACGCGTAACGCCCGCTCCACGGATGCGGGCCTCGCACGCGGGAGAGACTGTCGACTTCGCTCGGCGAGAAAGCTCGCACCGACCACGGATACGCCGGCGCAAGGCCCGCGACCTGCAACGCTCTGAGATATTCCTCCGCCTCGTTGCCAGCGGTTACATGCGCTCGCGGCGGAGCGTCGGTCTGCGCGGTGCCCAGCGTCGGGATGCCCACCCACGGAAGAGCTGCGAGTGCGATCGCCCAAAGCGGGTTGTGAATCGTCGTCATGGGCCGGAAATCTATAGGCAACGTGGTGCCATGATGCTCGCGCGACGCTAATTTCTGCCCCGGAGGATCAACCTTGAATTTTTCTTCTTTGAATAACTGGCGGCGATCTGCCGCCCTCTTTCTGTTTTTCGGCCTGGGCTGGTCTTCCGCCGCGGCGGCACAAACGCCCGCGGCGGTCAATCCGGTCGCGGCGGTTGATACGGTCGCGGCCTCGCTCGCGGCACGGAACACGACCGTGGAGGTCACCGTTGACGACGCGGCGGTCAGCCGGCTGCGCTTGCTTCAGCTCGGCGGCGAGCCCACCAGCGGCTTCCTCTTACGATCCACGAGCTCGATGCTGGATCGGGCGTCCGCCGCGGGCGCGCGCGGGTGGCAACGGCTTCCTTTCAGCACGCGGATGGTGATGAACACCGCGATGCCGACCGCCGCGAACGACGGGGCATTGTGGGCGGGGAAGGGGATCAGCAGCATCACGACCTTCGGCGCGCGGTTCGCGGGCGGACCCCTTCGCATAGTTGTCGCGCCGCAGGCCGTCGCGCTCAGGAACGCGGATTGGAAGGTGCGGGATACGATGGTGTTCTGGTCCCCAAATCCAGCCCCTGGACGAATCGGGCGGGCGTACGCCTTCTCCTGGTATCAGGGTCAGTTCTCAATCGACCTCCCGCAGCGCTTCGGCGACGAGTCGCGCGCCTTCATCGATCCCGGTCAGTCGTCGATCTACATGAAGATCGGCGGGGTCGACGCCGGCGCCGGAACCGAGAATCACTGGTGGGGCCCTGGTATCCGCAACGCACTGGTGCTGAGCAACGCTGCGCCCGGATTCTTTCACCTGTTCCTACGGTCCGCGAGGCCGCTCGAGACCCGAGTGGGCATCATCGAGTGGCGCTGGATCGTCGGCGGACTAAAGGAGTCGGACTATTTTGATGCGACCCCCGAGAACGACCTGCGGTCGCTGAGTGCATTCGGGGTCGCGGTGCAACCGTGGTTCGCGTCCGACCTCACGCTTGGGGCCGCCCGCTCGGTCATGGGCACCGCGACGGGCTGGGGCAAGATCCCCGTCCGCTGGTTCGAGGCTTTTCATGCGACCGGGCGCACGACGGAGCAGTTGGCGTGGGACGCGGCTGGCCCCGCCGGCGGCAGGGAGCAGATTCTGTCGCTCTTTGCCCGCTATGTGATGCCCGACGCCGGCGCCGAGCTGTATGGCGAGTGGGGGCGCACGGAGCTTCCCACTTCACTGAGGGATCTCTTCATCGCTCCAAATCACACGCAAGGGTACACGGTCGGCTTCCAATGGGCGCGGCCCGTGTCGCAGGGGCGCTCGCGGTTCCGTGCGCAGGGTGAGATCACGACGCTGGAACAAAGCGCCACGTTCCGTGACCGGCCGCTCGGCACTTGGTATTCGGGTCGCCGCATCGTGCAGGGGTACACGCATCGCGGGGAGATGCTGGGCGCGGTAATCGGGCCGGGCTCTTCAGCTCAGTGGTTCGCGCTGGACTTCATCGCGCCGCGCTCCGCGATCGGCGCTTACCTGACGCGTACGCGCTGGAACGAGGATATTCACAGCATCTTCGATTGGCCCGACTACTTGCAGTACTGCAATCATGACGTGTCAGTCGAGGCCGGCGTCCGGGGTGAGCGGTGGACGAGGTTCGGACGCCTCGGCGGAGACGTGGGACTCGGCCATCGCCGGAACGTGTTCTTCGAGCGCGCCGGCTGCGCGGGGCCGACGTACCGGGACATTCACAACGTCGGGATCAGATTTTCATTCGCGCCGGGTCGCTGAGCAGGTTTTGCGGGTAACGTGTCTGTATCGGATATCCGACGGCGGATACCCGAAAGTGAAGCTGGCGAATGCGACCAAGCTCGCGTGCCTGGACAATTTTCTCCGGGAGTTTGGCGCCGCGGATACCGTCGTGTTTGCCGACGGCTGCTCGCCGGAGACGATGCGCGGCGTGCGGGAGCGGGCCGCCCCGGTGATGGAGATAGCGGGCGGGTCATCAGCCGCCTCCTGGCGCGTAGTCGCTTCGTACGCGCTGGAAAAGCTCGCGCGCTCCGATGCCGTGTATTTCGTGGAGGACGACTTTCTCCACCGTCCGGGCTCCGCGCGCGTGTTGAGCGAGGGTCTGGAGATAGCTGACTACGTCACGTTGTACGACCATCCCGACAAATACGTCGCACCGGAACAGGGGGGCAATCCATTGGTGCGTTGCGGCGGCGAGCGGACGCGCGTGCTGCTCACCAGGAGCAGCCACTGGAAGCTGACGAACTCGACGACCATGACGTTCGCGGCGCGCGTCGCGACCCTTCATGCGGACATGCGCGTCTGGTGGCGGTTCACCAGGGGAACGCATCCGCTGGATTACCACGTGTTTCGTCACCTCACCCAGCGGCGAATCGTCAATCGTCGCCGGCTCGCTTCGCCCATTCCCGGCTATTCGACCCACGCCGAGACGGCCTGGCTCGCGCCGCTGACTGACTGGACGGACGTCTGAGCCTGACAACGAGACGCGGCGTCCTCGCGGAGGGGGCACTGCTGCTTCGTGGGTCGCTGCGAACCGGGTCGCTCACCAGACACACTCTTCTTAACCTCGTTGGCGCGGCAGCGCCCGCTGTCCTCGGGTTCTCCCTGCTCCCGGCGATCACGCGGGGGTTGGGGCTCGAGCGATACGGTCTGCTTGCGCTCGCGCTCGCGTTATTGGAATTCGGAACACTTTTCTCGCTCGGCTTCGGGCCGGCAACGACGAAGTACGTCGCGGAGAGCTTCGCCCGCGGGGACGGGGAAGCGAGACGGCTACTCGTGCTCTCGGTTGGATGGCAGGCCGTTCTCGGCGCGATTGGCGGCGCAGCCATAGCGCTGCTTGCCGGGGTCCTCGCGACCAGGGTTTTTACGGTGCCGGGTGCGTTGCAGGAGGAGGCTGCCGGCGTGTTCAGACTCGTGGGCCTGCTGCTACCGACGACGTTGGTGTTCGGAACCCTGCTGGGTGCGCTGGAGGGAGCACGCCGATTCGGGTACAGCAATCTGCTTCGCGTCCCCGTCTCGGCGGCGACATTCGTCGTGCCGGTGGTGATGCTCCGGTATACCGCCGCGCTCCCTTCGATCATCCTCGTGCTGGTCGTCGTTCGCGCGTTGTTCGCCGTCGGCGCGGCTTTGATCCTGCGCACCGTGCTTCCGCACGCCCCTCGCGGCTCGTCCGACGTTCTCTCCGCGCCCGTGGCTTCGCGATCCGGGCAGCTACTGGCGTTCGGCGCGTGGGTTACCGTATCGAGCGTTCTAAGCTCGGTGCTCGTATACGGAGAGCGACTCATGCTCGGTGCCGGCGCGGGCGTTCGCGCGACAGGTCTGTATGCCGCCCCGCTGGACGCGCTGCTTCGCGTGCTGCTGGTTCCGGCGAGCGTGGTGCGGGCGTTGTTTCCACTGGTGAGCGGAGAGCATGCGCGAGCCAACACCGTACTCGTCCGCGCGGTGTTCGGACGCGCCACCGCCGCCCTTGCATTGCTTATTGCCCCGCCGCTGCTCGTGGTCGCCGCGTTTGCCCCGCAGCTCCTCGGGTGGTGGCTCGGCCCGGAATTCGCCGCTGGTGTCGGTACGGCCACCCGGCTGCTGGCTCTGGGGGTGCTCGCGAATTCGATGGCGCAGGTCCCGGCGAGCTTCCTCCTTGCCATGGGGCGGCCGGACATTCCCACCAAGCTTCATGTGGCGGAGGTCGTCGCTTACGTCCCGCTTGCGGCGTGGCTGATTCTGACGTTCGGCGTGACCGGCGCCGCAATGGCCTGGGCGGCGCGCGCAGCGGTGGATGCCGGCCTGCTGTTCTTCGTCACGCGAAGGATCCTCGCCCGCGCCGCGGTGGCGCCGGCAGCGTAGCCACGATTATCGCGGTCGGGAGCACGAAGTATCTGCGGTGTTCAGCCGACGACTTCTCTGTACACCGCGAGAGTGGAGGCCGCAGTTTCCGTCCAGTCGAATCGTCTGGCGCGCTCGAGTCCAGCGGCGATCAGGCGCGCGCGCAGCTCGCTGTCTTCGAGGACTGTCGGAATTGCGTCGAGCAATTCGTCTTCCGCTCGGGTGGGATCGATCAAGACACCCGCGTGGCCCACGACTTCCGGGAGCGCGCCTGCGCGCGAGGCGATGACGGGCACGCCGGAAGCCATCGCTTCGGCAACCGGAATTCCGAACCCTTCGTAAAGTGACGGAAGAACGAGCAGATCCGCGCCCCGATACAGCCGTCGCAGCTCGCTCTCGTTCACGTAGGACAGAACGTGGATCCGGTGGCCATTTACCGTTTCCCGAAGGGCGCGCTGAATCTCGTCGTACTTCCACCCCCAGGCACCCGCGAGTACCAGGTCGAACTCGAAGCCGGCCCGAGCCGTGAGGCGGTCGTGAGCGCGTATCAGCGCGGGAATATTTTTCCGCGGCTGTAGAGTGCCCACATGCAGAAGGTATGGCCGCCCGTTGGCGAACCTTGTCCGCGCCTCCTCCCGTTCCTCGACGGTGCCGGGCCGAAAGCCGGCGTCGATCCCGTTGTACGTCACGGCGATCTTGCTTTCGGGAACACCCAGAAGCTCGACGATCTCGCGTTTCACATGCTCGGACACCGTCAGGATCTTGTCGGCCGCTCTGCAGCTGGCGGGAAGCTCGCGGCTCGTTTGGCGGATGCGCGGGTGAATGAGATTGGGAAAGCGATACATCGAGACGTCGTGCACGGTCAACACGCGAGGGTGCCGGTTCGTGGGGAGCGGAGTGAAGCCCGAGCCATGGTACACGTCGGCCCGCAGGCGCCTGTCCATCCGTGAGTAGCTCGTCCAAGCCCATAGCCGATAGTCGACGCGCTCGCGACAGAATGGACGGAGCTGAGGATGATGCGGCAGCTGAAGCTGGCGCAGCCGGAAGCCGCACGAGCGTCGTAGCGGGCGACTGAACACCACGGTGTATTCGTTCGCCGGCTCCGCGGCGAGCATGTGCGTGATCAGCCGATGCGCGTATTTACCCGGCCCTGCGAGCGGAGGGACGAGCGCGTTGCCGTCTATGGCTATGTGCACGAGGCGCCGGTGGGGAGGGCGATCAGTTCCGCGCCAGCCGTGGCTGGAGCATGGCCAGCGCGTAGAATATCGGATGTGAAACCGCGCGCTGCGGTCGCACTCCGCTGCTCGCCAGGAGGGCCAGCCTGCGAACAGGGTTGAGTGTCTGGAACGCCGCAGCGTACGCATGCACGGCTGACGCGCGCGACGGTGGGACAGCGGCGGGCTTTTCGCTCACGCGGCGGCTCAACTCCGTCGCCTGCCGGAGTCCCGCTCTAAAGGAGCGCAGGAGACGCGGGACTGACGTAACCGGGTTGCCGAGCACACGACGCAGCAGGGTGCGCGCCGCCGTGCTGCCGACGACGTTTCCACCGTGCTGCCGATACAGCACGAGAGCGTCCGGAATGTCCAATACGTCTCCGGTCGCCGCCGCGCACTGCGCGAGCCACCAATCGTGCGGCACCTGAGCCGGGAGGGGCAGCGCGAAATCCATAAGCGCGCGGTTGACTGCTATCGTGCAGCCCATCGGAGCGTTGTGCAACAGCAAAGTCCGGAGCGGCTCGACACGGTCGTATAACACCCGCTGATGCGCTCGATACGATGCGAAGATCGGTCGCAGCTCATCATCCACGACTTTGAGGTCGCTGTGAACGAGGACGGGCCCTGCATGGCCACGCGCCTTTTCCCGCGCCTGCAGCACCATGAGCGATCGCTCGATCTTATCCGGTACCCAGACGTCGTCCTGGTCGGAGAGAAGCAGATATTCGCACCCCGCGGCGACGCCGTGCTGCATGAGGATACCGAAATTCCCCCAGGGTCCGGCGCGCAGACCGTCGGGCTCGAGCACTGTGATGCGATGGTCCTTCTCCGCGAAGTGCCGGACTATGCTGAGAGTCGCGTCGCTGGACCCGTCGTCTCGCACCAGCAAGCGCCATTCGCGCCACGTCTGCGCGCGGATGCTCTCTATCTGCGCACCGATGAAACGGGCGCCGTTGTAAGCCGCCAGCACGATCAGGACGGATGCGTCGCGACCGCTCACGCCGGCTCGGGCATCGCAGCTACAGGCGCGGCCGCCCCAAACACCGCCGGCTCACGCTCCGCAGCGGACACGCGTTGCTGCGCTGCGGTAACCGTCGCCCCCGCCAGCCAGAAGGCGAGCCAGGTCATGGGCACGGAGTTGAATACGACGCCCGTGATTCCATTGATGGCAATGCCGATCATCGTCAGCATCATGACCATGCCCATGCGCCGCTCTGCCAGCGTCGCTGCTCCACGATACAGTTTGTTCGCGGACGATCCGATCGTAGCGAGAACGCCGACCAGCGCTACGACTCCGGCGATACCAAGCTCTACCGCGTATTTCAGGTAGAGATTGTCGCCCGTCAGCGGGAGTATCCCGAGTCGGACCGCGGTATGATCCGCTGTGCCAAGGCCCCACCCCCACGGCCGCTCGGCGAAGGCGAAGGCGCCCTGCGTCCATCCCGACATGTGGCTCTTGCTGCTTCCTTCCTGCCAGGAAAGTGTTTCCCAAACGAAAGTGGGGAACTTCGGAATGACGATCAGAGCAAGCACGAACATCGCCGCGGCTGCGGCAATTCCCACCACGGTCCATTCCGGCTTGCGCACCAGCACGACGAACAGAAGCAGCTGGATGAGCACGACGATCGTGGTCATGCGCGTCACCGTCAGCAGCAGGCCGATCGAGGCGAGCGCGAGCGCGCCGACATGCCACCACCTGATCCTGTCCCGCATGAAAGTCCACACCAGCGCGACGGGGAAGAACAGAAGGAACGGAACCGCAAAACCTTGCCCGCTCAGGAAGATGGAGCCGGCTCTCCTGAAGGGCACGCCGCCCAGCACTGCCCAATAGCTCTGCGGAAGGCCGAACTCGTTGCCCGCCGTCATCTCCGCCACGCCGAGGAACTCCTGGAAATACGAAGCGATTCCCAGCAGCGCGAGCATGTCCGGTGTGACGAAGATCCGTTCGATGACGCTGACCGCGGACGCGAACACAATCAGATAGACGAGGCGCCGGAGCACGCGGTCATCGCGTGCAAGCTCCGGCGTTCCCCGTCCGATGAAATAGAGCAACAAAAAAAAGACAGCGTCGCGGAAGCCGAGCAGCTCGGCGCCCTTGGGTAGCCAAGCGAACAGGAGGACGCGCTGCCCGAACGCGTAGCATAGCGCCGTCGCGATCAGCCCGCCGACCGCGAGGTCCGGCCAGTCGAACGGCGCCCGCGGACCGCGCCCCGAAGCTGCGCGCGCGACGATGACGGTGACCAGAAGTAGTGCAAAGAGCTCCTTCCAGCCGGCAACAGCGCGAACGGCGTCGGCCGGTAATCCCATGAGGCCGTACAGCACGGCCATCGTGAGGCTGTGAAAGGCGAGACCCCAGGCGAGGTAGGTGAAGGCCTGGAGACTACCGGATCGGCGCAGCACCCTCGCTCAGGCGATTCTTGCGGCGGCGACGCGGGAGGGGCGCCGAGTCCAGGGAGTCACGCAGGAATGAAGCGCCAACCGGATTGCGCGCTCGCCAGTCGGCCAATATGGTCGAGCTCCCCGCGACCACCAGGCCGATCATTCCACCGACGATCACGAGCGTGGCGAAAAGGAGCCCGTATTTCGGCCATGCCGGCTTCTGTGGCACAGTGGAGGTGTCCACGACCGTTATGAGAGCGGCGTCGTTGAACTCGTCCAGCCGTGCGTTCTCGAACTCGCGGCGCAGCGCCATGTACAGGTCAGCCGCGCTGTCCACGTTGCGCTTGATGCGACTCTCCTCGAAGACGAGTCCCGGTGAGTTACGCCATTGCCTGTTCTGCTCGTAGAAGCTGCGTTGGCCTTCTTCCGCGCGCCTCAGGTCCTCGTATGCCGTCGCTACCCGTTGCTCAAGGAACTGCCTTTTGCCGCGGGCGCGCGAAGCGCGCTGCTCCCGATTGAACTCTCCGACCAGCGCAACTGTTCGATTGGCAACGGCGGATGCCAGGGCGGGCCAGCGTGCCTGGACGGTGACCTCCACGAGATTCGTGGTCTCGAAGAACTTCGTGCGGACGATCCCGCCCAGCATCTTCACTCCCAGCTCGAGCTCGCGCGCCGGAGTCTCCGCCGAAATGTCGAGTATGTCGATGAGCCGCGCCGAATCCGACGTCGTCGCCGTTCGCTCGTCCGGGAAACGTGAAACCGCAAGCCGTCGCTTCAGCTCGTCGCTCTCGATCAGCTGCGAGTAAAACTCGGGCGATTCCGACGGATCGCCCAGAGACCCGACGCCGAACTGACTTGCCAGCCCGCGCATGCCCCCAAGCGAACCGCCGCCGCCGCCGCCGAGCGACGATGACGACGACGATGAATTGGCGAAGAACGACGACCGGGCGACGTAGACGGGCGGCATGATCAGCGCTGCGAGCCCCCCCAGCAGGAGGACCAGCGCCATGACTTTGAGAACTAGCGCCCACCGCCGAATGATTCCCCCGATCCACACGCTAAACGTCAGCGGGGGAGCGGCGTCGAGGTTATGGGGTGGTGTTACCACGGTTGGGTTAGAGATTCTGGGATGCTCGAAGTAGGTTCGCCAGGTCGAGCGCGAGACTGCCGCAGCCATCCCTGGGCCAGATGAGGTGTGCCGGAACCCCAAAGATACAGGCACGCGCCCTTTTTACCATCTTGCGCGACGCAGCGCCCAGTCAGCTCTCCTTCACGACGTAAAAAATCCGGCTTTCGAAGGCAGGCCCGGCGGAATCATCCCTGTCGGCCGCCAGAATCTTTCCACCGCCCCGCGCGATGAGCTCGGCGACCTTTTCCTCCGACACGGCGTGCATCTCCATGTGTGGGGCTGGTCCGTGCCGCAGGCGCCGGTAGGCGCGAATCAGCCATGAGAGTCGCTGGATTACGGCGTACCTGCCCCGGCGGCCCGTTCTTTCGACAGGCAATTGAAACACCATCGATCCCCCTGGAGCGACGATGCGGAGCAGCTCGGAAAGGTACCCTGTGATTAGAACGGGCGAGAGATGCTGCAGCACAATGTGCGTCAGCACGAGGTCGAAACGGTCATCGCCGAGGATTCGCAAGTCCGCGCTCGGGTTGTGGACGAAGGTCACCCGCTCGCCGAACTCATTGTGCCGCCTCGCGGCGTCGAGCATCGGACGCGACACATCCACGCCCACGACCTGGCGGTAATGACGCGCCAGCGCCTGCGTAAGCCTGCCGGCTCCGCAGCCGAAATCGAGCGCTCGTTCCGCCGGCAGCGTGCCCCTCAGCTGGCCCAGGCGTGCGAGCCAGCGGTCCACGTCCGCGCGACCAAGCGCGAAAAACTCGGCTGGATCGTTCAGGACAGCTTCGTCCTTCGTGTCCGCCAGCACCGCGCGCAAGGGGTCGGACGCACCGAATCGTTCCCACTGGTTTTGGAGCTGCTCTATTCTCACGTGCCGGCCTGGGTCAATGGGAGGAACGATTGGCACGCGCGCATAAATCAGGGGCATACGCGTGACGGTTATTATACGTAATGACTTCGGTTGCAAGACGCTGGCTGCCTCCCGCGGTGTTCCGAGCCGTGCGCCGGCTGCGTGCCCGCAGGCTGCGGTCCCGGCTACCTGACGCCGATCTGTACGACCCGGTCTTCAGCCCGTGGCTCTCCCCCGAATTCACACGAATATACGCGGGCGTTTCCGCGCATACGCTGGTGTCGCCCGACCGCTGCTGGATCCTGTGGTCACTGCTCCGCCAGAGCTGCGCCGTGCCCGGGGACGTTCTCGAAGTCGGCGTGTATCGGGGGGGCACCGCGCTGCTTTTGCGCCACGGAATTGAGGAGAATTGGTCGGCGGGCTCGAAGACATTGCGCCTGTTCGATACCTTCACGGGAATGCCGGAGACCGACGCCGCGCGCGACCTGCATCATTCCGGCGACTTCTTCGATACCAGTCTCGACGCGGTGCGTCGAACAGTAGGCACCATGCCCTACGTCCAGTACTACCCGGGCACGGTGCCGGCCACGTTCGCGCAGGCGGCGGACGTTCAGATCGCGTTCGCTCACGTGGACGTCGACATCTATCGCTCCGTTCTCGACACGTGCGCCTTCGTGTACCCCCGGCTGGCGAGCGGCGGCGTCGTCGTGTTTGACGATTACGGTTTCGCCAGCTGCCCCGGCGCGCGCCGTGCCGTTGACGAGTTCTTCGCGGCGAAGCCCGAAGTGCCGCTGGTGCTGCCGACCGGGCAAGCCGTCCTCATCCGCCTTTGAGGCTGCGATCGCGCGCCCTGGCCGGGGGCGGGTCACCGGGCGCGCTGCGCATCGGAATGCTCGGCCTGTACGGCATGCCCACGCCACGGCGGCAGTTCACCGGCTTCGAGACCGGCTTCGGGGAGATCGCGCCGCGCCTGGTCGGGCAGGGGCATGAGGTCACGATCTACTGCCGCGCCGGCCACTACCCGAAGGACGAGCAGCCGCCGCTCGAGAAAGGCGTGCGGCTCGTGTACGTGCCGTCTCCCGGCGGAAAGAACTTTTCCGGGATCATTGCTACCTGGTTCGCTGTCGCGCACGCGCTGCTCATCGGACGGTACGACCTGTTTTTCTTCGTGAACGTCGGCATGGGGCATCATGCCGCGGTGTGCCGGCTGTTCGGCCGCAGAGTAGTGATGAACGTGAATGGGCTGGACTGGACGCGCGCGAAATGGGGGCCCTTCGCGCGCGCGTATTTTCTCTCCGCGGCACACGGCGCCATGCGCTTCTGCAACCGGTTGGTGACCGACGCCGAAGCGATGCGCAGGTTTTACCTGGACAGGTTCCGCAAGGAAACGACGATGATTGCTTACGGGGCCTACGTCGAATCCTCCTCGCGGCCCGAGCTCATCCAACAGTTCGGCATCGGGCGCGAAGGCTACTACCTGATAGCAAGCAGACTCATTCCCGAGAACCACGCCGACCTGATAGCGGCGGAGTTTCTACGCTCAGGCTCGCCGCTCAAGCTCGTCATAGCCGGCGGTGCGAATTACGACAGCGATTTCCACCGCGCGCTGCGCGCGCTGTCCGGCGAACGGGTGATCCTGACCGGTCACATTCACGACCCGGAGGTGATCAAGGAGCTGCACTGCAATTGCTTCGCTTACGTCCATGGCCATTCCGTCGGCGGAACGAATCCGTCGCTGCTCAAGGCGATGGGCTATGGCAACTGCGTTCTCGCGCTCGACACCGTCTTCAATCGCGAGGTTCTCGCCGACTGCGGGCTGTTTTTTTCGAAGGAGCGCGGCGTGCTCTCCGCGCTGATGTCACGCGTGGAAGGCGCACCCGGGCTTGTGGCGGAGTTGCGCAGGCTTGGCCCTGACAGGATCCGGGCGGAGTACAGCTGGGAGAAGATCGCCCGGCAGTACGACGACCTGTTCCGCGAAGTCGCGGCGGCTGGCTAGGACAGCTCGCGGTACACCGCCGCGAGGAGACCAGCCGCGCGGGACCAGCTGAACAATCGCGCGCGCTCACGCCCCCTGGTCGAGAGCCGGTCGCGATCCTCTATGGCCGTCACGATTCCGGAGGCTATGGCCTCCGGGTCAAGGGGATCCACGAGCACCGCATCGCCGCCGGTGACCTCGCGCAGCGCGCCGCGGTCGGATGCCACCACCGGGGTCCCTGTGGCCATCGCTTCGATCGCCGGCAATCCGAACCCTTCGTGCAGCGACGGAATGGCGAGACATGCCGCGTGCGCGTACAGGGACCGGAGCGTGGCGTCCGAGACGCGCCCAAGCATCGTAACCGAGCTGCTATCGAGCTGAATCCCGCCCCATCCGTCACAGCCGGCGACGACGAGTGTCTCGGATCGCCCCCTGCTTCGCAGTGCGGTCACCGCCTCCGCCAGCCGGCCCAGGTTTTTGCGGGGCTCCGGAGTGCCGACGAACAGGATGAACGGCCGTGGAATGGGCGGAGCTTCCCCCGGCGCGCTGAAAAAGAACTCATCTACGCCATTTGGCACAACGCGAATTCGCTCGGCGGAGATTCCAAGGGATTGCCGGATGTCCCGGGCTGTGTCCTGCGACGGCGCCAGCACGATGCTCGCGGCGTCAAGGATTCGCTCGAAGGTCAGTGTGCTGTAGAGCCGGCTCCACGGGGTGGTCGTTTCCGGGAAGTGCAGCGGCACAAGATCGTGCACGGTAATCACGGTCGGCATGTCACCCTTCGCGATCGGTCCGCGCGGAAGAGGGGAGTGATACACGCGCGCACCGAGCGACTTGGCGGTGTTGCGGCCGGCGTATGGGTACCACCAGAAGTCCTGGCGCAGCGTCGTCAGTCTCTTGCGGAGCGTTCCCCGCTTTTCAAGAGGACCGCCGCCGACTCCGATCAGATCGATATCCGCAATGTCGCGCGTCGCCGAGAGCAATCCGGCGGTATAGCGCGCGATCCCCGCACGCGACTGCCGCGTATGCTCCAGGTCGATCGCGACGCGCAGTGCGGACGCGATCATCCTTCTCGCAGAACGCAGGCGTCGCTTGCCGTTACTTTCCCCGGATGATCGGACTGCTCAAGCGGCTCGCCGACAATTCCAACCCCGCGTCTCTCGCCGTGCGGCTCCGGCGGCGGCGATTCGAGTTTTTTGTCGGCCTCCTCGAAACACTTCCCGCGCCCGTGCGCATACTGGACGTGGGTGGAACGCCGCTGTTCTGGAGCACTATGCCGGACTCCGGACGGGAGCGGCTTCGAATCACGCTCGTCAATCTCACGCGCGCGTCCGTCGGCGGGGGCCACGTCGAAAGCGTAGTGGGGGATGCGACGGACTTGTCCATGTTCCAGGCCGGCGAGTTCGACGTCGTCTTCTCCAACTCGGTCATCGAGCATCTGGGCACGTTCGAAGCACAGGTCAGGATGGCGAACGAAGTGCGGAGAGTCGGGAGAAGGTACTTCATCCAGACTCCAAACCTGTATTTCCCGCTGGAGCCCCATTTCCTCGTGCCGGGGTTCCAGTTCTTCCCCATGCGCGTCCGGGCGTGGCTGGTATCGAGATTCAACGTGGGCTGGTACCAGCGTATCCCGGATGTCGAGCTGGCGCGCGCGGAAGTCGAGAGCGTCAGGCTGCTGTCGCGCGCCGGCCTCCGCCGCCTCTTCCCCGAAGCGCTCATTTACGAAGAGCGCTTCGGTGGAATGGTCAAGTCTTTCGTAGCTTACCACGGCTGGGCGACCCGCCGCTCCTGAGCGGGATCGACCTCAGCCGCGGTCACGTGGCTAGCGGTTGATCAGTGCGAAGATCGCCACCAGGCTGCCGAGGACTGAAGCAATCGTTCCAACCGTGGAGGAGAAAATGGACAGCGAGTCCACCTCACCCGGATCACGCTCCGGCACGAAGATGACGCCGCCCGCGCGCGGCTTCGGCTGATCGTCCGGGACGAATCGGCGCTTGACCGCGGCTTCCACCTTACCGTTGGGCTGCGTTACGTACGAGCGGCCAAGATCGGCGCGCGCTGCGGGCCCTCCCGCGGACCGGACGTACCAGGGCAGGTCTTTTCCGGGCACGTACGCAACAGCGATCGGCGAATTCACCGCGCCAGTGACATGCACGACCCCGCTGTACCGCGGTATAAAGATTGAGTCGCCGTCCTGGAGTATGAGGTTGTCCCGGTCGCGCTGGTTCCGCAGCACGCGGGGCAGCTCGATTCCGATCCGGCCGACGGCACCGGTCGGCGCGGTGATCCGGCGATTCAGGTCTGCCGTGCCGGGCGCCTGTCTGCCGGTCCGCTCCCCGCGTACCGACCCGAGGCGGACGAAAACTATCCCGTCCGCGTACCCTTCAGTGGTCAGGCCGCCCGCGCGCGCGATGATCTCGGAGATCCGCTCGCTCTTGAGTCGTAGCGCGTACGTGCCCGGGTACCTGACTTCGCCCATAACCGTGACGTTTCTCTGCAGCTCCCAGTTCGGCTGGCGAAGAATTAGCACGTTGTCATACGGCAGCAGCGGTTGATCAGGCATCGGGCCTGCGGCCGCTGGAAGCCCCGGCGGCCCTAGATATCGCCCGTCCGGTCCGCGCGAGAAGATGTAGCTCGAATCGAGCGGAACCCGGAACGTGGTGGCGGTCCGCCCTCCGGTGCGGTCAACCGGAAGCCGTGCTACCTCAGCCTCTGTCAGGAGCGCGCTCTCCTCGAGACCCCCCGCCACCAGCACGAGATCGCGCACCGTCATTCCTTCGCGGTACTCGAAACGCCCGCCCTTGTTCACGGCCCCGCTGATCGCGACATATCTGGGCTGCCGAAACTCGGATACGGAAAAGACGGTTATCTCGTCGTCTTCCTGCAGCGGGAAGTCGCCTATCACCGAGCCGGTCGTGTCGTACAGTGAAGCCCGCAGCTGGATGCGCGACGAGTCCCGCTGCATGCGGCTGACGAGAATCTGCCCGAGGTAGGTGTCAGGTTTTACGCCACCCGCGCCGCGAAGCGCTTCCGCGACGGTCGTGCGACCAGGGGTGATGCCTTGCTTCCCGGGCGTCCACACGTTCCCGCGAACCGCGATGCGGTTGCGGATTCGCGAGCTCACCGGGAAGACCCTGATCACGTCGCCGGCGTGCACGGGAACAGCTGGTGGCGCATCGGCGGCCAAGCGGTCCGAGAACACCTCGGTAACCACGCGGTCCATCCCGAAACCGACCCGCTGGGCGGGCGGGAGGATGCGCTCGATCTGCACACGCGCGCGCGCCGCTTCAGGAGTGAATCCGCCGGCGAACGTGATCGCGTCATCGAGCGCTTCGCCTTCACGCATCTCGTACGTGGCGGGGCGGGCGATCTCGCCGACGATGCGCACGCGTGGACCGTGGAGGGGCACGAACACGATGTCCCCATTGCGCAGCCGCACGTCATTCGACGCGTCGCCGGCGAGGAGATAATCGTATACGTCCAGCTCTGCCACGGTCCGTCCTGCACGGCGAATCTGCACCCGGCGCAGCGTGCCGTTGTCTGTCGGTCCGCCCGCGGCGTAAAGTGCGTTCATGGCGGTGCCGGCGCTCGAGATGCGGTGCGCCCCTGGGCGCATCACATCGCCTTGGACGAAAATCTGATTGCTCGAAAGCTTCGCGGGGGAGATGTAAAAGCGGGTAGTCGCGCCGGAGCCGCGGCGCACGCCGGAATAAACGCGGCCGAGTCGGGAATAGAGCAGGTCCTCGAGCTGGGCGAGACTGAGGTTGTTGACGAACAGCTGCCCCACCTGCGGTATGACGACGAAGCCTTCGCGCGTGACCTCCAGCTGATACGATTGCTCCACGTCGCCCGTGAGGATTAACACCAACTGATCGCCCGGGCCCAGCTGGTAGCTCGGATCGACAGGACCGGTCAGATTTGCATCGAAGAGATTGGTGGACTGACGGAAGGTCTCGAGGCCGAAGATCGTGAAGCCGCTGTCAGCATCGACTTTCTTGCGCAGTAGTCCGCGCTGCAGGGAGTCCAGCCGAGCGCGGCACTGCGCGCGCAGGTCGTTGTTTCTCCGATCCTGCTCGCGCCCGCCACGCTGCGTAACGGAATCCTTACGCGCAGGGGCTACCCGGCCCGAAGCATCTACGCTGTCGCGGGCGTCGCCGTTCATGCCCGGCTCCACGATGCCGCATCTGAGTAGATCGAGGTCGAGAGAATCGGTAATGCCCAGCGCGCTGACAGCCGCGAAGATGTCGTCGGAAAGCGGCGCGGAGGCGGGGGGCGAGTCGCCACTTCCAAGATATGCGTCGAGCAAGTTCTCGGGATACCCCTCCGCTTTCAGCCGCGCGCGGACCTGGTCAGGCGTGAGGCCGCTGGAGAGTATCCGTTGCCGGAGCTGTTCGAGCAGAGCTGGGTTCGTCCGAAGGATGCGTGCTGCCTCTTCGCTTGTCGGTCGATTTTGGCCGAAAGCGAGCGCGGGAAACAGAACCATTGCCGCGACGATGAGCGCGCGCGTATTGAGTCGAAACATGAATTCAATGATTGAGAAAAAGTAATGAGCAATTCTGCCCGCCAGCTTGCACTACTAGCGCCAGCGGCCGCTCGCACGGAACACTAAAAAACAGTGGTCGCGCAGGGACTCGAACCCCGGACCTCTGGTATGTGAGACCAGCGCTCTAACCAGCTGAGCTACGCGACCTGCGACCGTCCCAGGCCACCGGCAAGTGTCCCCGAGCAGACTGAAACGAGCCGAGTGGAAAACAGCCTACAAAGCTATAGCTAAACTCGCCATACGTATAGACTTTGCGACCAAAGAAACGTACGTTTGATACACCAGATCTTCAACTGGTTCCAACGGACCTGATTTGCCTCTGCCGCGCTGCTGGTTCCGAATAACAGGATCTGCGTCGATCGTCGCCGGCCTCGCCTGCGTTGGGGATGGGCCCACGGCGCCTCCTGCTGGCTCAGCGCCGACGCCCGTGACGGGCGTTCAGTTCGACGTGGCCGCCCTGGCGATGCGCGTTGGACAGACTCGCACCCTGAACGTGACAGTGATGGACGCGGTGGGCGGCACGCTGCTTGGTCGGGCCGTGGCATGGTCTTCGAGCGACGCCGGCGTCGTGAGCGTCACAGATGTCGGCACCATCGCTGCGATCAGCCCCGGATTGGCCCGGGTCTCGGCAACTGTCGAGGGAAAAACGGCATCGCTGCCGGTCACGGTCACACCGATTCCGGCCGGCAAGGTCATGATCACGCTGCCAGCCGCGGTCATGTACGTCGGCGGAACAATCGCTGCCTCGGCCTTCGTTGCGGATAGTGCCGGGAAAGCGATAACCGGGCGTCCGGTTGCATGGTCCACGCCCACCCCGACCATCATAACCGTATCGTCAGGCGGAGCCGTGATCGCGCTGTCTCCGGGGACGGCGCAAATCATCGCGCAGGTAGAAGGCGTAAGCGACACGGCGTCTATCACGGTCTCGCTGGTGCCGGTGGCCAGCGTTACGGTTTCCCCCGCAACAGCCATTCTGTACCTCGGCCAAGCGGTGGATCTGGGAGCGGTCGCGAAGGATTCGGCCGGCAACACGCTGACCGGCCGAGCGATCACGTGGTCTTCGAGCGATGCGGCGGTCGCCGCTGTCTCGCCGATGGGAGTCGTAACCGCCATAGCCCCGGGTACCGTGACGATCACCGCGGCCGTCGAAGGCAAGACGGGCACGGCAAGCATCTGGGCGGCGGTCGTGCCGGTAAGAACTGTGACTCTATCGCAGGGAGATGCGACGCTGTACCCGACGGTAACGCTCGATTACGACGCCTCGGCAGTGGATTCCGCGGGCAACACTCTAACCGGGCGCCCGGTGTCGTGGTCTTCCGGCAACACCTCGGTGGTGACGGTGTCGTCCACCGGCCTCGTTACGGCGATAGCGCAGGGCGAAGCGACAATCACCGCAAGCGTTGAAGGAAAGCCCGCCTCGGCGCGTGTCACTGTCCGGCACGACCCGATTGTATTCGTCCACGGATTCTCGGGGAACGCGGGCGTTTGGTCGAGCATGACATCCCGCTTCGCGACCGATGGCTGGCGCTCAGCCGACCTGGTCGGCTGGAGCTACAACTCCCTGCAGTCGAACGTTACGAGCGCCGCGTCGCTCAAGGCGACCATCGATTCACTCCTCAATGCGACCGGTGCGAAGCGTGTCGACATCATTACGCACTCGATGGGCGGGCTTTCATCGCGATACTACCTGCGGAATCTCGACGGATCCAAGGTGGATGCCTGGGTTTCGCTTGGCGGACCGAACCACGGAACGGACACGGCCAACTTGTGCTCAGGCACGTATGTGTCCTGCGCGGAAATGGTGATCGGGTCATCATTTCTGACTGCGCTCAATGCGGGAGATGAGACTCCTGGCAGCGCACGCTACGCGACGTGGTGGTCGCCATGCGACACGACCATCAACCCCGACGACACGGTCGGGCTCGCCGGCGCAGGAAATACCCAGACAGCGTGTCTTGGACATAGCGCGTTGTACACCGACGCTACGGTATACGCGCAAGTTCGAGAGTGGGTGAGGTAGGAACCTGCGTAGGGCAATAGTGACCAGGCACCCATGATTAATCGCCAGTCACTTCATGGGCCGGACAGGATTCGAACCTGTGACCCGTCGATTATGAGTCGACTGCTCTAACCAACTGAGCTACCGGCCCCAACTGCGGCTTCATATATACGCTGTGCCTGTCTCCGGGACTACTCCCGTCGCGCGCGGAACAATGTCCAGCCTGGTTCCCACCCGAGCCGGATGCGCCCTTCTACTCCCGAACGGTCCAGCCCGGCCAAGACACCGCGCACCCGGTTGTAACCCAGGTCCCCGGTGATCTCGAAGCCACGCAGCAGCGCCCCGCCACCGGCCACCGCGATTCTGTCGACTCTCGTCACCGGCGCCAGCAGAAATCCCGAAGTAGTTGCGTATTGCGTGGTGTCAGGGAAAGTGGCGCGGTAGTCGCCCGAGCCCTGTCTGCGCCGCGCCACGTACACTTTGAAGGGCAGGCGCGGCATGGTCACGATATCGAGCCCGACTCGAACCTCATCGTAATCGGAGTAGCCGCGCCCCAATCCCACATCGAAGCTCGCGTACCGCTCGGAGAATTCCGGCGTCCGGTAGGCGAGGCTCGACACCCGCGTGTACGACGCGAGCCACCTATGCGAGCCCCGTAACGGGAGGCCTTCTGCGCTGATAGTAAAGCCATAGGAGCTCGGCTCCTGGCACACTGCATCGCAACGGTCCATTTGCAGATCGTCTATCAGCACCTCGGCGCTCCAATTGCCGAACCGACGCGTTCGAATTGCAGCGTCGGCGCCAACCATGAGGTTTCCCTGCACGTCTTCGTTGCGCCACGACAGCGCGTAAATGTTGAGCGGGCTGAGCATGCCGAGCTCGAGCGGGCGGCCCTCGCCGCTCATGAGGAACGATTCATTGATCCCGAGCTCGACGAGTCCGAAGCGGCCGGCGAGCCTGTGCGCAGCGACGTAACGGTTTATTACCGCTCCACTGGGAAGCAGATCCGAGTCGAGCTTGGCGAACAGGGAGGCGAAATGAATTCGGGGAGTGCCGAAGCGCCCGTATAGATGGTCGTAGGTGTAGGTGTAGCCGCCGAGAATGAGTCCCGGCATGGTCGCCGGTCCCCAGTTGCGCGCCGCACGGCCCACGAACAGCTCGCCATAGCGCCACTGCGCGCTGACGTAACCGTCCTCGGTCCTACCGCCAATGTTCCGGTCCTTGCGGCCAGCAAATTCGGGGTCGTCGTTCAGGCGTGTGTCCCCGATTACCCGAAGCATCCCGACCACCGGCCCGCCCGAGAGCACGAGCCTCCCCGTAATGCCTGGATCGACACTGTTGGAGCCGTCCGCCAGCATCAGCTCGCGTCGTCCTGATGTTTGCGCTACGGCATAAAAGGCACCGCTGAGCCGCGCGGCGAACGCGTCGCGGGCCGCGGTGCCGCGGTCGCGTGGGGGACGCGTTCCTTCGACGCTCGTCTTCGCAAGCGACTGCTCCAGTGCGTTGGCGTGCGAGATGAGCCCTCGCTGTCGGAGGCGGGAGCGGGCGCTCGCGAGCGCCCGCCGAACTGCCTCGACCGTGTAGGGCCGCTCCAGCGATTCCAGCTGGCGCATTTCCCCGCGGGCGATGAGCGCATCGATGTACAGGTACGCAACGTCATCGAGCGGCACATATGGCGTGGCTTGCGCGCTCGAGCGGTTCGCTCCGGCGATCGACAGCACCAATGCCATGCCCGCGCCCGATCGGCGGCACAGCGCGTAGATGTTGCGCGGGCCGCGCTCTCCGGCTCGATTGGAATTCTTCAGCGGTACCAACCTATAACGGCGAAACTCGGCGCGATCTGCAGCGACGGAGCGGGGAGCCGGATGTAGCTGATCGTGTTCTTGACTGCACGCCACGCGGGATGGTCGCCGGGAAGCTTGCTCGCGTCGAGGTCGAGAGACAGGAGAATCTTGCGCTTGGCACGAATGCTCGCGCCAGACTGAGGGTCGATCCAATCGGTGATCGAGTGGCCCACGGAGAACCGGATCATGTCCGGCCAGTATCGCCTTGCCGAAGGAGAAAGAAAAGGATCTACCTCGGCAGACACCCAGTAGGTCTGGCCTGAATAGTCGAGGGAGTGCCTGATCTCGCTGTCGGGAAGTCTGCCCGCGTCGCGTGCACGCATGGCTTCGCTGCGCGAGTAGGAGATCGTCGGCTTGATGCTTTGCAGTCGCGGGTACTTCCGCTGCGCGACCGCGTACGCCATCCCGGCAGTATTCGCGAGGAGGTCCGGATAGGAGAATCCGTACTTCTCGAATCGAGCATCCCAGAGCTCGATCTGGAGCTGAAACAGAGTGGCGTATACGGCGGCGATAGCGATGGACTTGACTGGACCGATGCACGCGTTGCGCAGCACGGCATCCCCAATGCGCGTCAAGTGGTACCCGCCCAGGAGATGACCAAACTTGTCCTGGTCTCTGAAGTTCTCGTCCCAATCGGCATTGAAAAAGAATCCACGCGCTTCTTCACCCGACCACCACGCGTTTTCGAAGTAGCGCCACAGCACGGCCTGGGAGCCGATGAAGGTCCCGGCGGCGGCGAGTCGCGTGGCCGTGCGGTAGCTCCCGAACCCGCAGCGGTCGCTGCCCGGCGGGGCCGCACACGCCGCCGCGTCGACGACGCAAGGGTCCAGGGCTCCTTCCATCAGCGCAGAATCGGATGGAGCGGCCGCCACGCCGAGAGGATCCGCGCGCTGCGCGCCGGCCTGGGAAGGCGCGGCGATGCAGCATGCGATTGTCAGCGAGAGGAGCAGGATTGTGCTATACGACCGCATCCCTCACCACGTGAAATGCGTCGTACGCGTCCAGTACTTCGTCCGGCGTAGCGGTCGCCGCGCCGAGCTTTCCGACCTCGACGCCAGCCGCGAAGTTCGCGATCACCGACGCCTCGGCCGCGCTGGCGCCGGCGGCCATCGTGGTCGCGAGATAGGCCGTAACCGTATCGCCCGCGCCCACGACGTCGTAAACCTCGCGCGCCGTGGTGGGTACCCTGCCAACCTCGCCATCATCGGATATCAAAACCATCCCCTGTTCACCCAGAGTGAGTAGCAAATGTTCCACTCCCAGCCGCCGCAGGCTCGACGGCAGCGCCTCGGGGTGCTCCAAATCGACGTCCGCGCCAAGCGCCGATTCCAGCTCGCGCCGGTTCGGCTTAAACACCGTAGCGCCGGCGTACGAGAAGAAATTCCTGTACTTCGGATCCACGATGACGGGGATGGCCACGAGCCCGGCGGCCTCGATCGCCGTCCGGATCACTGCCGGTGACAGCATGCCTTTGTTGTAGTCCTCGAGCACGACGGCGTCCGCGCTCTCGACAGCCGCGCGCACGCGCTCGACGATTCGCGCGACCTCGGCGTCGCTGAGGTCTCCGTCTTCCTCTTCGTCGAAGCGCACCATCTGCTGCGATCTCGCAATCACCCGTGTCTTGGTCGTCGTGCGCCGGTCCACTTCGACGAGTCCGCGAGTATCGGCGTCCATTGACGCGAGCATCTCCCTGACCAGGCGGCCGCCTTCGTCGCGACCGACGGCTGCTACCAGCTCGCACGTGGCCCCGATGGCGACGACATTCTGCGCGACGTTGGCCGCGCCTCCAAGCGCCAGTCGGCGCTCTCTAACGCGCACTACCGGCACCGGAGCCTCCGGCGAGATGCGCTCCACCTCCCCCTGGAGGTAAACGTCCAGCATGGCGTCGCCGACGATGGCTACGCGCTGATCGGCTGCCGCATGCAGCAGCGCTACCAGGCGGTCTCGGGAAATAGTTTCAATCATCCAAACCGGAAGCTAAGATGTCACCCGAAACGCGGCAAACTCGGCATACGCCTTGCCCTAACCCGCAGCACATTGCGCCTTTCCGGCTTTAACGAAGCGGCAAAAAAGAGAGTCCTCTCGCTGCAGGAGTATTTCATCCTGTCGGCGAAGTCCATCGGCTTCGTATTCCGGCGCCCGTTCTACACGCAGGATCTGGTGCAGCAGATGGACGCCATTGGCGTGCAGTCGCTGACCATCATCCTGCTCACGGGGTTCTTCACCGGAATGGTGCTCGCGCTCCAGACCTCGGTGCAGCTCGCGACCTTCGGTGCCACGATGTACGTGGGCCGGCTGGTGACCGCGTCGATGATCCGCGAGCTGGGTCCCGTGCTGGCGGGGTTGATGGTCGCCGGCCGCGTCGGTTCAGGCATCGCCGCGCAACTCGGCTCAATGCGGGTTACCGAGCAGATCGACGCGCTCAACACGCTGGGCACGGATCCCATCAAGAAGCTGGTCACGCCGCGCGTGCTTGCCGCGCTGATCATGGTGCCGGTGCTCACCATCATCGGCGACGTGGCGGGGATCGTCGGCGGCAACGTGATAGCGAGCACTTACCTCGGCCTGCCCCCGTCGCTGTACTGGCGCACAGTGTGGGAGCAGATCGCCTCCGGCGGATTTACGCTCCGCTACATACCGATCGATTTCGTCCACGGGCTGGTGAAGCCGTTCGTCTTCGGCGGAATCATCGTTACGGTCGCCTGCTACTTCGGGTTGAACACCAAAGGGGGTACCGAGGGGGTCGGGGTCGCGACGACGAGAACCGTGGTGTTCTCGAGCATCATGATTCTGATCATCGACTACTTCATCACGCAGATCCTGCTGGCGGTGCTGTGAGCGAGAAGCCTCCCGCGCCCAGGTCCGACGCGAATCCGCCCGAGCCAAACGAGTCCATCGTGCCGGAGCTGTACACCGGAGAGCGCGAAGCGACGATGAAGCATCGCCCGCCGCCGGACGATCCGGGAGCAGCGGAGCGGCGCAAGCTCGAGCGCGGTCCGGCACAGAAGCCGCATCCAGAGGCGAGCCCCATCGTGCAGGTGGAGGGCGTATTCCTCGCGTTCGACGAGCCGATTCTGGAGGACGTGTCGTTCCAGGCCAATGAGGGCGAGACGATCGTCGTCGTGGGCGAGTCCGGCACCGGGAAGTCAACGATCCTCAAGCTGCTCCTGCGCCTGCTCGTGCCCGACAAGGGGCGCGTGCAAATCGACGGGGAGGACATCGTGGACCTCGGGTTCGATGAGGCGCTGGAAGTAAGGCAGAAGATGGGAATGGTGTTCCAGTCGGCGGCGCTGTTCGATTCGCTGACGGTCTTCGAGAATGTCGCTTATCCGCTGCGCG
Organism: Gemmatimonadaceae bacterium; assembly: GCA_035527035.1. GTDB lineage: Bacteria > Gemmatimonadota > Gemmatimonadetes > Gemmatimonadales > Gemmatimonadaceae > JACDCY01. The sequence continues at coordinate 67,637 of DATLBG010000061.1, forward strand.
AGCACACCGAGCTCAAGGATGACGAGATCGAGGCGCGCGTGCGCGAGAAGCTCGAGTTCGTGGATCTCGAGGCAGACAAGGTCATGCCGCAAATGCCTGCGGAGCTGTCGGGTGGCATGCGGAAGCGGGTCGGAATCGCCCGCGGCATGGCCAATAACCCGAAGATCATGCTGTACGACGAGCCGACGTCGGGACTCGACCCGCTCACCACGGCCACGATCACCCACCTGATCATGAAGCTCCAGAAGGAGCTTCAGGTGACCAGCATAGTCGTTTCGCACGACATACGGTCATCTTTCAGGATGGGTACGAAGATCGCTCTGCTGGCGGAGCGTCGAATCGTGTATTTCGGAACACCTGAAGAAATGCGCAAGCAGGACGATGAATACATTCGCAGATTCCTGGGTGGCTACTGACATATGAAACGCTCGACGTTCATCACATGGGATCAGCTCAAGGTCGGCCTGATGATTCTGGTCGCCCTGGGGCTCATCGCGGTCGCGGTCCTCAAGCTCGGGCAGACGACCGGACTGTTCGCCAAGCGCTACCCGCTGGTCGCTTACCTGCCGTCGGCGAGCGGGCTGGTGGAAGGGGGCGGCGTGACCGTGGCGGGCCAGCTGGCGGGCGTGATCAAGAAGATCGAGTTCCTCCCGGTGGACGCCGACACGTCGAGAAACCTTCGCGTCACCATCGCCGTCGAGGAGGCCCTCCGCCAGCAGGTGCGCGGCGACTCCAAGGCGAAGATCCGCACGCTCGGCCTTCTGGGAGACAAGGTGTTCGACATCGCGCCGGGCACCCCGCGGTTCCCCGTGCTCCGCGACAACGACACGATTCCCATCGCACCATCGGCTGACTATGAGGCGATAATCACCCAGGCATCGGGCGCCGTGACGGACGTGGTGGCGCTGACGAAGGATTTGAGGAAGATCACGGCCGGCGTGGCGCGGGGCGAGGGCACGGTAGGGCAGCTCCTCACCAACCGCGAGCTATACGATCAGTTCAACACGACTCTCACGGGCGCGAGCCGCATGATGGCGCGCCTGCAAAATCCCAATGGCACGTTCGGCCGGCTGATCGACGATCCGTCCCTTTATCGGAACATGAACCGGATGCTCTCGTCGCTCGACACGCTGCTCGTGTCGGTCAACACCGCTGACGGGACCCTCGGCAAGCTGATGCGGGACGACAGCCTGTACAACGCGCTGGTCAGCACCGTGACGGGCGCGGACCAGATGGTGAGGGCGATGTCGCAGGGCGAGGGAACGGCGGCACGGCTCATCAACGACCCGCAGCTGTACGATCAGTTGGTAAAGACGGTTACCGATCTCAATGCGATACTGGCGGATGTGAGAAGGGATCCGTCACGATACATGAAGGGCGCGATCAAGGTCTTTTAGGGAAGAACGAGGGCGCGGTGTCCGCGCGCCGCGGCCCCGCTTCCCACTTCCGTTGGTGCTCCACCTATTTTCCGATGGTGGACTACTCCCATGAGCTCGACGTAGTCGCCGTCCGTGGCGGCCGTGTGGAATCCTGTCACCGCGTTCACGCCGCGATAGTGGCCGACGACGACACGCTCATCGGCGGCGCGCGGAATCCGCAGGAGATCACCTTCTGGCGCTCGTGCGCCAAGCCCTTCCAGGTGATCCCGTTCATCCAGGCCGGAGGGCTCGACGAGCTGCAGTGGGGCTCGGACGAGATCGCGCTGGCGTGCGGGTCGCACGGTGGCGAGCCGGAGCACGTGGCGATAGTGGAGCGCATGCTGCGCGACGTCGGCCGGGAGGAGGGTGACCTGGCCTGCGGTCCGCACGAGCCGCTCTCCCCCCGTGGCGCGAAGCTCGTGCGCGAGTGCGGGAAGACTCTCACCCGCCTGCACAACAACTGCTCGGGCAAGCACGCCGCGATGCTGGCGCGCGCCGAGATAACGGGTTGGCCCACACATAGCTACGACCGGCTGGAGCATCCCGTTCAGCAGGCGATTCTCGCCTACATGGTCAAGTGGACAGACCTGGCGCCGCCCAACATGCACCTTGCAGTCGACGGCTGCGGAGTCGTGGTGTTCGGCGGTCCCATCGAGCGGATGGCGCGCGCGTACGCCCGGCTCGGCGTCGCGTCGCGGAAAGGCGATGAGATTCCGCGCCTGATCGTGTCGGCCATGACCGAGCATCCCTTCCTGGTCGGGGGCACCGATCGGTTCGACTCGGTTCTCATGGAAGAGACCGGCGGCGCCGTCCTCTCCAAGACCGGCGCCGAGGGCGTGCACTCGCTCGCCATCCCCGAGCTCGGCGTGGGCGTGACGATCAAGGTCGAGGACGGTGCGCAGCGCGCACTCTTTCCACCGCTCCTGAGGATTCTACAGAACCTCCAGGTCCTGCCATCGACGCTGCCCCCGCGGCTCGCCGAGTACATGCACAAGCCTCTGAAGAACTCGCGCGGCGAGAAAGTCGGTCAGGTCATGTTGGCCGCGGACTTCATGGCCTGAGCGCGCGGCTTCTGGCGCCAGGTCGCTCGCGGGGGCTACGCGAGCAAACTGCGCTCGCTAAGACGCCCCCTTGGAGCGACCGGGCGCCACGCGCCGCTATACATAGCTGCGTAGGCGGCCAACTGCAGGCACCGATTTGGACGCCGCGCGGCCCTGATCTTCGGCCCGGTCTGACGGCGGGGGTTAGGGAGTGTCGGAGTGACGGGAAGCTTTTTCCGGTGCGGGTGCACTTGCTGGTTCGGGGCGGGCACGGTGCGGCCTAGGGCCCGTCTTAGCGAGCGCAGTTTGCTCGCGTAGGGCCCGAGCCGCACCGTGCCCGTCCCGAACCCCCGAAGGGTGGCGCCTGCAGACGGTAAAAGCTTGCGGCGTCACGGGTTCGCTGACACTTTGGACGACCGATTCAAGGAATCAAAGTGAAGCAGCTACGCAACTATATAGGCGGTGAGTGGGTCGAGTCCCCCACGACCGAGTGGCAGGAGCTCACCAACCCGGCTACCGGCGAGTCGCTCGGACAGGTGCCGCTCTCGACCCGGGCCGACGTGGATAGCGCCGTGCAAGCCGCCACGAACGCGTTCCAGAAATGGCGCGAAACGCCGCCGGTCGTGCGCGCGCGGCACCTCTTCAAGCTCAAGTATCTGCTCGACCAGAACTTCGACGAGATCGCGCGAATGGTCACGCAGGAGCACGGCAAGACGATCGACGAAGCGCGGGGCGATCTCAAGCGCGGCGTCGAGAACGTCGAGCATGCGTGCGGAACGCCCGCCTTGATGATGGGAAAGACACTCGAGGACGTCGCCGCGGGCATCGACTGCGAGTTCGTGCGCCAGCCCATGGGAGTGTTCGCCGCGATCACGCCATTCAACTTCCCGGCGATGGTGCCGCTCTGGTTCCTGCCGTACGCGGTGGCGACCGGCAACACGTTTGTTCTGAAGCCGAGCGAGCAGGTTCCGCTGTCGCAGATGCGGATCTTCGAGCTGGCGCACGAGGCCGGATTCCCGCCCGGCGTGCTCAATCTCGTCAATGGCGGCAGGGAAGTGGTCAACGCCATCCTCGAGCACCCCGGGATCGTCGGCGTTTCCTTCGTCGGATCCAGCCCCGTCGCGCAGCACGTGTACACGACGGCGGCCGCGCACGGAAAACGAGTGCAGGCGCTGGGCGGCGCGAAGAACCACATCGTGGTTATGCCTGACGCGGACATGGACCGCGCGGTTAGCGTCGTATCCGAATCCATCTTCGGATGCGCCGGACAGCGTTGTCTCGCCGGAAGCATCATCGTCGGAGCGGGGAAGGCGTACAAGCCCATGCGCGAGAAGCTCCTCGCCAACGCCAAGGCGATCAACGTCGGGTACGGCCTGGAGGAAGGCGTTACGATGGGTCCCGTGATCTCGCGCAAGCACCGGGAGAAAGTCTTGAGCTACATCGAGCAGGGCGTGAAGGAAGGCGCGACGATGACGCTCGACGGCAGGCAGACCCAGGTGGACAAGTATCCCTCCGGCGCTTTCGTCGGGCCGACGATCTTCGAGGACGTGGATCCGTCCATGACCATCGCGCGCGAAGAGATTTTCGGACCGGTGGCATCGGTGACGCACTCCGAGACGCTCGACGACGCCATCGAAGCCGTGCGTTTGAACCCGTTCGCCAACGCCGTCTCGATTTTCACGACGAGCGGCAGGTCCGCCCGCGAGTTCCGCTACCGCGTCGGCGTGAGCATGATCGGCGTCAACATCGGTGTCGCCGCGCCGATGGCGTTTTTCCCATTCGGCGGAACGAAGGGGTCGTTCTTCGGCGATCTCAAGGCGCACGGCACCGACGCGATCGAGTTCTACACGGATAAGAAGGTCGTCATCTCGCGCTGGACGTGATTTTGGCATGCATTGTTTCGTCGCGCCGCCCGGACGACACCGAGTCCCGCTACGGCCGCTACGCGCGCAAACGGCGCGCGCTAAGACGCGGCCTTCGGGGACCCGGCGTCGTCCAGGCGTATCAACCTTAGGAGAACCAATGGCAGCACGAAATTCGGGCATGGTTGGGTTCTGGGCCGCTATTGGAGCGGCGGCAGGCGCCGCGATCGGAGCCTTCGTAACGCACAACCTCTTCATGGGAATCGGCATCGGAGTGGTAGCGGGCATCGGGATAGGAATGCTCGCCGCCGGCCGCTCGCCGAAGTAGCATGGCGGGGAAGAAGAAGCAGTCAAAGCCAGGCCGCACCGCCGGCAACGGCGACTCGCGCGGACGCGTCGTGCGGAGCGGGCTGATTCAGATGAGCAATCCGCTCAACGACGCCGCGGCCTCGGTGGAGGATGTGCGCGACGCGATGCTCGAGAAGCACCTCCCGATGATCGACGAGGCCGGGCGCAAGGGCGTTCAGATCCTTTGCCTTCAAGAAATCTTCAACGGTCCCTACTTCTGCCCGAGCCAGGACGCGCGCTGGTGCGACATCGCCGAAGCGGTGCCCGGACCAACGGTCGAGGTGATGCAGAAGATCGCGAAGAAGCACGAGATGGTGATCATCGTCCCCATCTACGAGCGTGAGATGGCCGGCGTGTACTACAATACCGCCGCGGTCATCGACGCTGACGGCACCTATCTGGGCAAGTACCGCAAGAACCACATTCCGCAGACGTCCGGCTTCTGGGAGAAGTACTTCTTCAAGCCGGGCAATCTCGGATATCCGACCTTCCAGACGCGGTACGCGAAGATCGGCGTGTACATCTGCTACGACCGGCATTTTCCGGAGGGCGCGCGCCTTCTCGGCCTGAACGGAGCGGAGATCGTGTACAACCCGTCCGCGACGGTGAAGGGGCTGTCGCAGTACCTGTGGAAGCTGGAGCAGCCCGCGCACGCGGTGGCCAACGGCTACTTCATGGGCTGCATCAACCGCGTAGGCACCGAAGCCCCGTGGAACATCGGCAAGTTCTACGGCACGAGCTACTTCGTGGACCCCCGCGGAAATTTCCTGGCGACGGGAAGCGAGGACGAAGACGAGCTGGTGATCGCCGACCTCGATCTCGACATGATCGAGGAGGTTCGCCGCACCTGGCAGTTCTACCGCGATCGTCGGCCGGACACGTACGGCGACATGACCGAGCAGCTGCCGTGACCGGTGCGGCGCAGCTCGTGGTGCCGGTACTCCCGCTGCGGCCCCTACGCGCGCAAACTACGCGCGCTAAGGCGGGGCCTTCGGGGAGCACGGGCACCACGAGCTGCCCGGGCGTTCGCGCGGTGCTCGAGCAAACCGCCGATCGCTCGCGCTTCGTTCGCGCAAACAGCGGAACACGGGCGGTCATCACGCACTGTATCCGAAACTCTGAGCCCGCATGTCTCTGCTGATAAGAGGGGGGCGGATCATCTCGGCGACCGAGGACTATGTGGCGGACGTGTACGCGGCGGGTGAGACGATCACGCGCATCGAGCCGTCCATCGACCCGAAATCGCTCCCGCCAAAGGACCTCGAGATCGTGGACGCCGCTGGGAAGTACGTGTTCCCCGGCTTCATCGATCCGCACGTGCACATCCATCTGCCGTTCATGGGGACGCATGCGGCCGACGACTACGAGTCGGCGAGCAAGGCGGCGCTCGCCGGGGGCACGACGACCGTGATCGAGATGATCTGTCCCGGGCCAGCCGACGAGCCGTGGGACGCGTTCCAGACGTGGAAGGCGAAGGCCGACGGCATCTCGGCGATGGACTACACCTTCCACATGTCGGTCGTGCGGTTCGACGAGTCCGCGCGGCAGCAGCTCCGGAAGATCGTGGACGCGGGCGTGGCCTCGTTCAAGGTCTTCCTCGCGTACAAGGGCGCGCTCGACCTGCCGGACGAAGATCTTTTCGCCGCGATGAAGCTGGCGCGCGAGCTTGGCGTGATCGTGACGGCGCACTGCGAGAACGCGGCCGCGATCGACGCGATGCAGCAGTCGCTGCTCGCGGAAGGGAAGACGGGGCCGGAGTGGCACGGCGCCTCGCGCCCGCCCGTGGTCGAAGGCAGCGGCGTGCATCACCTCTGCGCGTTCGCGGAGCTGCTGGGCACGCACGTGTACACCGTCCACACGTCGTGCGACGAGGCGGTGCGCGAGGCGCTGGCGGCGCGGCATCGTGGGGTGGACGTCTGGATCGAAGCCGTCGCGCCGCATCTCGTGCTCGACGAGACCTTCGCGGCGCGGCCGGATTTCGAGGGGGCGAAGTACGTGATGTCGCCGCCGCTGCGTGAGAAGCGGAATCAGGATGTGCTGTGGAACGGGCTCCGGTCGCGGTCGATCAGCACCATAGGGACAGACCACGCGCCATTTCGCTTCAAGGACCAGAAGCAAATGGGGCGCGACGCGTTCACGAAGATCCCCAACGGCATCTCCAGCATTCAGGAGCGAGTCGATCTGGTGCATACTCACGGCGTTGCAACCGGCCGCCTGGACCTCAACGCCATGGTTGACGCGTGCAGCACGCAGGCAGCGCGGATTTTCGGGATGTATCCACGGAAGGGCGCCGTTCAGGTGGGCAGCGACGCGGATCTCGTCGTATACGATCCCGCGTTTCGCGGCAAGTTCTCCCTGGCCGGGAGCCACTCGCGGGTGGACTACAACGCGTTCGAGGGTTGGGACCGCATCGGCCGCGCGGCGGTTGTGACCGTGCGCGGTAGGGTACAGGCGCGCGACGGTCAGTTCGTCGGCACGCTCGGACGTGGTCAATTCATCGAGAGGGAGGCAACGCACTGATGCAGCCGTCCACAGCCAAGCCGGTCAACTCGGCCGAAGTGCGCGCCAAGCACAAGGAATTCCTCTTTCCATGCGTCGCGAATTATTACGAGGAGCCAATCGTTCTCACGCGTGGCGACGGCTGCTGTGTCGCGGACGCCGACGGGCGCGAGTACCTCGACTTCTTCGGTGGCATTCTCACCGTCGGCCTCGGTCATTGCCATCCCGAGGTGACGGCAGCCGTCGAGGAGCAGATGGCGCAGCTCGGCCACACCAGCACCCTGTACCCGACGCAGCCCCTTGTCGATGTCGCCGAGAAACTGGCGAAGATCACGCCGGGAAAGTTGAAGAAGAGTTTCTTCACGACCAGCGGCACCGAGGCCGACGAGACGGCAATCCTTCTGGCCAAGATATTCACCGGCCGCGACGAGATCATCGCGCTGCGACATGGCTACAGCGGGAGGAGTCTCAACGCGCTGTCCATGACGGGGCACGCGCCCTGGCGTCTGATATCCACCCAGGTCGCGGGCATCAAGCACGCTATGTCGCCGTACTGCTACCGCTGTCCACTCGATCTGTCGCCCGACTCTTGCGGCGTGCGCTGCGCGAAGGACATCGAGGAGCTGATTCAGACTACCACCAGCGGCCGTCCAGCTGCGTTCATCGCCGAGCCGATCCAGGGTGTGGGAGGCTTCATTGTGCCGCCGCCGGAGTATTTCGAGGTCGCCGTGGGAATCGTCCGCAAATACGGCGGAGTGTTCATCTGCGACGAGGTGCAGACCGGTTTCGGACGGACCGGCGACCACTGGTGCGGCATCGAGCACTGGGGGGTCGAGCCGGACATCATGACGTTCGCCAAGGGAATCGCGAACGGCGCTCCGGTCGGCGCGACCATTGCGACGCCGGAAGTGGCGGACGCTTTCACCGGTCTGAGCCTCTCGACGTTCGGCGGCAACCCGGTCTCGATGGCCCAGACCCGGGCCACTCTCAACGTGATGGAGCGCGAGAACGTGCCGAAGCGGTGCGCCGAGCGCGGTCGCCAGCTGCGCGGGCATCTGGAGACGTTCAAGGAGGAGTTCGCCTTCATCGGCGACGTGCGCGGCATGGGGCTGATGCAGGCTATCGAGCTGGTGGAGGACCGCGCGACCAAGGAGCCCGCGAAAGCGAAGGCGAACTCGCTCCTGGAAGCCGCGAAGCGGCATGGTCTGCTGCTCGGTAAGGGGGGGCTGTACGGGAACGTCATACGCATCGCGCCCTCGATGCTCGTGAGCGAGGCGGAGATCAACGACGGCGCCGCGAGAATGCGCCGGGCGCTAGCGGAGGTGAAATGAATACTCAGCAACCTGGCGGCATTCCGAGCCTGACTTATGAGATAGGAACAGGCGGCGCCTATGATCCCGGGCTGTACAACGCGGACCTCGCGCCTGTGCCCGCGAACGAGCGGACGTGGAACTGGGTTCACTTCGCTGCGCTCTGGGTCGGGATGGCGATATGCATACCTACCTACACCCTGGCATCGAGCCTGGTGGACGGCGGATGGACCTGGCAGGCCGCGGTCGGATCCATCGTGCTGGGCAACTTCATAGTGCTGCTGCCGATAGCGCTCAACGCGGAAGCTGGCACGCGCTACGGCATCCCGTTCCCCGTTTTCGCGCGTGCTGCGTTCGGCGTGCTTGGCGCGAACATCCCGGCGCTGCTTCGCGCGATAGTCGCGTGCGGCTGGTTTGGAATCCAGACGTGGATCGGCGGCTTCGCGATATTCAAGCTGCTCGAAGCGCTGTGGCCGGGGATTGCGACGTTGCCCGGCGTAATGCCCGGCTGGGTCGGGCTCGGCACCGGCGAGCTGATCTGCTTCGCGATTTTCTGGCTGATGCAGGTCGCGATCGTGCTGCGGGGAATGGACTCCATCAAGTTTCTCGAGACATGGGGCTCGCCGTTCCTGCTCGTGATCGGGATTGCGCTGCTCGCGTGGGCGTACGTGAAGTCGGGTGGCTGGGGGCCGATGCTCGCCAATCCCGCGCCGACCACCGGTCGCACGGGGCCGGCGCTGGGAATCCTCGGAGCAGGACTGACGTCAGCCGTGGCGTTCTGGGGCACGATGGCTTTGTCGATCCCTGATTTCTCGCGCTATGCCAGGTCGCAGCGCGATCAGGCGGTGGGACAGGCAGTCGGTCTCCCGCTCACCATGGCGTTGTTCGCGTTCATCGGCGCTGCAGTAACGAACGCCACTGTCGTGATCTTCGGGACGCGCATCTCCGACCCCATTGATTTGCTCGCCCGCATCGGCGGACCGGCCATGGTGATCATCTCGATGATCGGGCTCACGGTCGCCACGCTCACGACGAACATCGCCGCGAACGTCGTCTCGCCGGCCAACGCGTTCAGCAACGTTTCGCCGAGCCGGATCTCCTTCCGGCAGGGAGCAATGATCACGGCCGCGATCGGCGTGCTGATGTTCCCGTGGAAGCTCTACAACGACGCGTCGGCGTACATCTTCACCTGGCTGATCGGGTATGGCGCGCTGCTCGGCCCGGTCGCGGGCATCATGATCGCGGACTACTTCATCATCCGGAAGCGGCTGCTGCGGCCGGACGCGCTGTTTCTGCGCGAGCGCCAGTACGAGTACGTCGGCGGCGTGAACCCCGTGGCATTGATCGCCCTGGTCCTCGGGATTTTGCCGAACATTCCCGGATTCCTCGGCGCCCTCGGCGCGATCGACGCGCCAGCGTGGGCGACCGCGGTGTACCAGTGGGCGTGGTTCGTCGGCTTCCTGATCGCTGCGATCGTGCACCTGATCGGCATGCGGATTTTCTATCCGACCCATCGGATTGTCGGACCCCCGGCGCTCGCCAACACTCTCGTGTTCTCGAGTCGCACCGGGCAAGCGATCAGCACTCAGACAGGGGAAGAGCAAATCCCGTGAAGCTGACCGCGGAAGAGCTGGAGCAGACCTTCGCGGACATCGCGCCGCCGCTCACTCCGGACGCAGCCCTGGTCGAGTCGTCGAAGTGCCTGTTCTGCTACGACGCTCCTTGCACCATCGCGTGCCCGACGCACATCGACGTCCCGGCATTCATCAAGAAGATCATGACGGGGAATCTCACGGGCTCGGCCCGGGTGATTCTCGACGCGAACCCGATGGGCCACTCCTGCGCGCGCGCATGCCCCGTGGAGGTGCTGTGCGAGGGCGCGTGCGTGCTGAACGACCGCGACGAGGAGCCGATCAAGATCGCGCTGTTGCAGCGGTACGCGACCGACCACGTGCTGGCGCACGATATCACCCTGTTCCGCCCCGGCCCGGACAACGGACGGCGCGTCGCCATCGTAGGAGCCGGGCCCGCGGGACTGTCTTGCGCGCAGGACCTGCGGCGCTGGGGTTATCGCGTGACGATGTTCGACTCGCATTCCGATCCAGGCGGACTCAACACGTACGCGATCGCCGAGTACAAGATGCGACCCCCTACCGCGGTCGCGGAGGCGAAGAAGATTCTGGAGCTCGGAGTCGAGCTGCACACCAACGTCACGATCGGCCGGGACATCCCGTTCTCCGATCTCCAGCGCGACTTCGACGCGATATTCGTCGGAGTCGGCGTCGGCGCGACGCGGGGGCTCGAAATTCCGGGCGAGGAGCTCGAGGGGGTGGAGGACGCGCTGTCGTTCATCGAGCACCTCAAGACGCATCCGTACGTGGAGACGCCCGTCGGAAATGACGTCATCGTCGTGGGCGCGGGCAACACCGCGATCGACGCGGCGACGCAGGCCAAACGGCTCGGCGCCGAGCGCGTGACGATCGTCTATCGCCGCGGCGAGGAAGAGATGCCGGCGTACCCGTATGAGTTCGAGCTCGCGAAGCGCGACGGCTGCGAGTTCCGGTTCTTCACCGTGCCGAAGCGGGTGCTCGGCGAAGGCGTCGTTACCGGGCTGGAATGCGTGCGCGCGGAGCTGGGCGCGCCTGACGCGCGCGGGCGGAGGTCGCCCATGGAGATCCCGGGCACCGAGCACGTGCTCCGGTGCGACATGCTGCTCAAGGCGACCGGCCAGCTGCCGCGCGAGGAATTCGCGCGGGACGCCGGCCTCACAATCATCGGCGGCAAGCTGACGAGCACGAAGCCCAACGTCTTCGTCGGCGGCGACGCCGCGAGCGGGGGCGCCGAGATCGTTAATGCGGCAGCTGAGGGAAAAGCCGGGGCTGCGCGAATTCATGCATTGCTGTCCGCCACCCTGGCGGTCGCATGACCACTGGTGCGCGCGCGGTTACGGCACGGGGTAGTCTTCGGCCGCTACGCGCGCAAACTACGCGCGCTAAGACGCGGCCTGTGGGGACCAGGCTGCCACCGCCCACGGAGCCCAAATGGCTGACCTGAGCGTGAACTTCGCGGGGATCAAGTCGCCGAACCCGTTCTGGCTCGCGTCGGGCCCGCCGACCAACACGTACGTACAATGCGCCAAGGCGTTCGATGTCGGCTGGGGCGGAGTGGTGTGGAAGACGGTGGGCGAGCCGATCATCAACGTGTTCTCGCGGTACGGCTCGATCGACCTTGGGATACATCGCATGATCGGGCTCAACAACATCGAGCTGATCAGCGACCGGCCCATCGACGACAACCTGCGCGAGATCGCCGAGCTCAAGCGCAAGTATCCCGACAACGCGGTGATCGTCTCGCTCATGGTCGAGAGCAAGCGCGAGGCGTGGCACGAGATCGTGAAGCGCACGGAGGACACGGGCGCCGACGGCATCGAGCTCAACTTCGGCTGCCCGCACGGAATGAGCGAGCGCGGAATGGGCGCGGCGGTGGGGCAGGTTCCGGAGTACACCTGCAACATCGTCGGCTGGGTGAAAGAGGTCTCGAAGATTCCGGTGATCGTGAAGCTGACGCCCAACGTCACGGACATCACCTTCATCGCACGCGCGGCCGTCGAAGGCGGCGCCGACGCGCTGTCGCTGATCAACACCATCAACTCGATCGTCGGCGTGGACCTCGATACGTTCACGCCGCTGCCGGACGTGGGCGGCAAATCGAGCCATGGCGGATACTGCGGACCCGCAGTGAAGCCCATCGCCCTCAATCTCCTCTCGGCGACGGCAAGCGATCCGGCCGTGAAGATTCCGATCTCCGGCATCGGTGGGATCTCCACCTGGCGCGACGCCGCCGAGTTCATCGCGCTCGGCTCCACGACGCTGCAGGTATGCACCGCCGTGATGCATTACGGCTTCCGGATAATCGAAGATCTCACGGACGGCCTGTCCACGTGGATGGACGAGAGCGGGATCGCGAACATCGAGGCGCTGCGCGGGCGCGCGCTGCCGAAGGTGACGAAGTGGGAGAACCTCGATCTCAACTACCACATCGTCGCCTCAATTGATCAGAGCAAGTGCATCAAGTGCGAGCTGTGCTGGACGGCCTGCGAGGACGGCGCGCACCAGGCGATCCGCCGGTACCCGCGCGTGAACGGCGGCCCGGTCGTCGAGATCATCGAAGAGGCGTGCGTCGGGTGCAACCTGTGCGCGCAGGTGTGTCCGGT
>DATLBG010000062.1:0-11877 GCA_035527035.1 Gemmatimonadaceae bacterium
GGCGCGCACGCAGCGATGACGGCTGCCGCGCCCGCGAGCAGAGCTCGCGTCACTCGTAGACTACGTCGCCCTCTGCGTCGATCCCGATCTCCTGATGTGCTCCGCATACGCCGCAAACCCGTTTGACGTGCCATGCCTCGCCGAGCTCCTCGCGATGTGAGGCGCTGGCTGCTTTGACGGTGAGCTTCTTGAAGCTGAACTCGCCGCAAGTGATGCAAGGATGACTCCGCGCGATCTGCGTCGCTCGCTTCTCGCCGATGGCCAAGGTCAGCGGTCCCGCGGGGTGCCGCCGTCAGGCCGGGGACCGATCTGCGAGGGGACGGCCGAATCGCCGCCGCTACCGCCACGGACCAGCAGCTCGCGCAATCCGCCGAGCGCCCCCATGACGCCCGCGGCCTCGACGGGAAGAAAGACCGTGGATCCCTTCCCCTGCGCGAGCGACGGCAGCGCCTCGAGGTACTTCACCCCGAGCAAATACACCGCCGCCTGGCCATCGGGCAGCGAATTCGCGACGCGCTTCAACGCTTCCGCTTCCGCGTCGGCCATAGCCAGGCGCGCGGTGGCAAGACCCTGCGCGCGCAGCACCGATGCTTCACTCTCACCCTCGGCGCGCCGGATCTGCGATTCACGCACGCCTTCGGCCTCGAGAATCGCCGCGCGCTTCCCGGCCTCGGCGTTCGTCACGGCTGCGCGACGCTCGCGCTCCGCGCGCATCTGCAATTCCATCGACTGCTGAATGTCGTGCGGCGGCTCGATCGACTGCAGCTCAACGCGCGTGACGTCTACGCCCCACCCTATCGACGCCTCCTCGATGACCTCGCGCATGCGGCGATTGATCACGTCGCGGCTCGCGAGCGTAGAATCGAGCTCCATCTCGCCGACGATGTTGCGCAGCGTCGTGCGCGTCAGCGTCTCGAGAGCGTAGGGCAGGTTCTGCACGGCGTACGTGGCCTTTTGAGGATCGGCTACGCGATAGTAGATCACCGCGTCGATGTCGATCGTGACGTTGTCCTTGGTGATTACAGGCTGGCTCGGAAAGTTGAGGACCTGCTCGCGCAGATCGATTCGCGACGTCGAGGAGATGGTGAGCTTGCTTCCCTGCAGCCCGGACTCGAGGTAGCGCACGTCCAGCGTCTTGGGTCGCTCGACGAACGGGATCAACAGGTTCAGCCCAGAGCGCGCCACTCGATTGAAGCGTCCGAGCCGCTCGATGACCATGACTTCGGCCTGGCCGATGATCTTTATGGACTTGGTGATTACCAGCAGTCCGAAGGCTGCCAGTACTCCTAGGACGATCGCCGACGTGAGGATGGGTCGCTCCGGTGGGGTCGGGCTGAATGTTACGGCGCGGAGAGCGCGTTCGACAGAGAACGGGTATCAGGCATCAGGTATCAGGAACCGTCTGTTACCTGATACCTGATACCTAACGTCTAGTTCTTCCGCGTCGCCGCCAGCGTTCGCGCTATCGCGAACAGATCCTGCTGCGACTGCCCTCTGCGAAGAAGCTCGAGCGCGCGGGTCAGCTGGCGATCTTCCGCCACTGAGCGGCGGCGCGCAGTAGAGTCTCCGAACGCGACGATGGCTACGCGGTCGCGGAGAATCCTGTCGATCTCGGTCGCGCCCTCGTTGTACAGCGCGGGCTCGACTTTTACGCCAGCCGCGGTCAGGCGCCGGTAGAACTCCTGGCGCCACGCAGGTTGGAACGCGAAGTCCGGTCGCACCTGCGACTTGAGCTCGCGCGCGTAGTCGTACAGCGTCGTGCGGAAGATCTGTCCTTGCGGCGCGAGCGCGTTGATGAGCCGCTGCTCCGGCGCGGTCAGCGTGTCGGGACGAACAATGACGTCGGGCGTGATCGCACCGCCGCCGTACACGATCCGGCCCGCGTCGGAGCGGAACTGCGGCTTGTTGCGCCGCGTCTCCTCGGTCTCGAGTGAGTCAGGCATCACTTCCACATACTCGCCGTTCGGCATCAGCTTCCGCTCCTTCTGGATGGAGCGCCCGCTGGGCGTAAACCACTTCGCCGTCGTCATCTTGAGCGCGTATCCCCCGTTCAGCGGATACACAGTCTGGACCAGCCCCTTGCCGAAGGACGTCGTGCCCACGATCAGCGCGCGGTCGTGATCCTGCAGCGCCCCGGCGACGATCTCCGATGCGGACGCGGAGCCGCCATTCTGGAGAATCACGAGCGGCAGGTCGGCGGTGACGGGCTGCTCCCGCGCGATGAACGTCTGCGGCTCGGAGCCGCGGCCGCGCATGCTCGAGATCTCCTGCCCTTCGCGCAGGAAGAGATTGCTGACGCTCAGCGCTTCATCGAGAATGCCGCCCGGATTGCCGCGCAGGTCCACGATGATTCCCCTGGCGCCCTGCCCCATGAGCCGCCGCACGGCGTCTCCCAGCTCCTTCGTCGCGGTCTCGTTGAACTGCTGCAACGGGATGTAGCCGTACCTGTTTTCGAGCATGATCGCGTACGGAACCGCGGGGATGTGCACGATCGCGCGCGTGAAGCGAACCGCGATCGGCTCGGGAACACCCGGCCGCTGGAACTGCACGTTCACCCGCGTTCCCGGCGTTCCCTTGAGAGCGTCCGACACCTGCGCCGTGGTCCAGCCCCGCACCTGCATCGTGTCTATCACGACGATGCGGTCACCCTCTTCCACTCCGGCCTGCTCGGCGGGCGTGTGGGGGAAGACACGCTGAACCGTGACGAAACCCTGGAGCTCGGCGATCTCCATTCCGATGCCGCCGTAGCGGCCGCCGGTGCTCGCGTTGAAGTTCGACAGCTCGCGCGGCGACAACAGCGTGGTATAGGGGTCGTTGAGCTCGCCGACCAGTCCGCGCGCGGCCTTCTCGTATAGCTGCGCGTCGTTGAGCGTGTCCACAAACCGGTTCGACACGAGCTGCATGACCTGCTCGAGCAGCCGGGCGTTTTGGAGGGTGCTCTGATTCTGCTGGACGAACGCGCCCGCGATCAACGGCAGGATCAGCGCGGCAGCGATCAGTTGCTTGCGGAAGCGTCTCATTTTCAGCGATTGGGGTGACTATCTAAGCTAATGAGTACCGTCAGGCGCAGCGTGGGTTCCGGCTCTGCCCGCCATGACGTAATCAACCACCCATTCACGGCTTACCTGCTTGATGCGCACGTCGCGCGCGATGCCCGCCGCGAGGAGCATCTCGTGCGCGGGCTGCAGCACCCGCTGCAGATGCGAGGGGAACCGCTGCGCCAGCGGCAGCTGCTCGGCGAGGCTCTCGAGCGACGCGCGCCACGTCAGCTGCCCTTCTGCCCGGGCCACCTCGAGCAGACGATACAGACGTCGCGCTACGGGGCTGCTGAGCGCCAGGTAGTGAGACGGGGAAAGCGTGGCGACGTGACCCGCGGCGATGTTCGCCCGTATGATCGGCGCGATCGTCACCTTCGCTTCGCCCGGCTCGGCCGACTCCAGCGCGGGGAAGAAGCTGAGCTGCTCCCGGTCGGTCATGCGTCGCCGGTCGATGGACACGGCCGTCAACAGCGTGAAGCTCCCTTCGAGCGGGGCGTTTTCCGGGGCCACGAGATACGCGCCGCTGGATTCGGCCGTGGTCCGGTTGAGTCTGGCGAGGCCGGCGCGAAGCTGCTCGTACGTCCGGCCGTCCACGCGCCGGCCGATCGCGCGAAGAAAGGCATGAAGCGTGAAGGTGACGCACCCGTCGGAAGGGAACCCGGCCTCGTGATAGCGACGGAGGAGCTCGACGTAGATGTCCTGGTCGAATGTGCCGGGAAGGCGGTCACCCGGAGTCGGGAGCACGCGCCAGCGTCCGCCGCCTGGCGGCGAGTAGCTTATCGCGGAGTCGTCGGCGGAATCGCTCAGGCGAAAGAAGGGCAGCGCCTCGAGCGATCGGTCGAGTACTATCGCCCGCGTGGCTGCGCGGCGGCGTGCTGCGACATTCATTATGCCGAAACTGTTGTGATTCGTGACTGGGAGCAAGCTTTGGAGCAATCAGCCTACTGGAGACGCACCGAATGACGATCCTGAAGTACGCCGGGCTGATACTCCTGGTCCTGCTGGTGCTGGTGCTCACGCTGATCGGAGTCCTCTCGGTCACGCGAACGCACACCGTGAAGCAAGTGCTCGCCGAGGGCGACGAAGGCGGACCGCCGCACGTTCGCGACCCGCTGTTCTCCAAGACCATCGAGCTGTTCACCGGGACTCATATCGACGAGGGGAACTGGGTCGACATCCTGCTGGATGGGGAGGGAACTTATCCCCCGCTGTGGAACGACCTCGCCGGCGCCGAGTCCACCATCACGGTGCAGATGTACTACTCGCAGCCGGGAGCCGTGGCCGACACGATGGCGCATCACCTGTCCGAGCGAGCCCGGGCCGGCGTGCGCGTGCTGCTGCTGCTGGACGCGTTCGGCTCCGGGCCGCTGAAGGACGAATGGATCGATGGGCTCAAGAAGGCCGGGGTCGAAGTCGCATGGCTTCGTCCGCTCCGGTGGTACACGCTGCATCAGGCAGCGCAGCGATCGCATGCCCGCGTGGTGGTAGTGGACGGCAAGGTCGGCTACACGGGAGGCTTCGGCCTCGCTGACTATTGGCTCGGCGATGGACACAGCGAGGGCCAGTGGCGCGAGTCGAACGTGCGCTTCGGTGGGCCCACCGTCGCATCACTGCAGGCCGCGTTCGCGGCGGGGTGGGCGGAGGCCACGGGCGAGCTCCTGACCGGCGACATGTTCTTCCCATGGCCTTCGCTCGCGAAGAGCGGCGACATCAATGCCGGGCTGATGCACACCATGCCCACGGTCGGCAGCACTCCGGCCGAACGATTCCTGTCGCTGTCGCTCGCCGGCGCCCGCAAGACGCTGTACATCGCCAACTCCTACTTCGTGCCCGACGAAAATCTCAAGCGGCTGCTCATCGCGGCGGTCAAGCGCGGAGTGGACGTCCGCGTGCTCACGGTCGGGGACAAGAGTGACGTAAAGACAACGCTGTACGCCGGCCGCGCGATGTACGACGAGCTCCTCGAGGGCGGCGTGCGCATCTACGAGTACTCGCCGACGATGATGCACGCCAAGACCATGGTGGTGGACAGCTACTGGTCCACCATCGGCTCGATGAACTTCGACAACCGCTCGGTGTCGTTCAACAACGAGACGAACATCGTCGTGCTCAACGAAGGGTTCGGCCAGCGGCTCGACGGAATCTTCTTCGACGACCTCACGCACGCGAAGGAAATCACGCTGGACGAAGTCAGGAATTGGCCGCTCAAGGTCAAGCTGCTCTGTTGGGGCGCCGAGCGACTGTGGCGCGTGTTGTAGATCCGCTCGCGGAGTTCGACCCGCTCGTCCGCAGGTGGTTCAGTGAGACCTACGGCACCCCCAGCCCGCCGCAGGCCTCGGGCTGGCCGGCCATCGCGCGCGGCAGCCACACACTCATCCTGGCTCCCACCGGCACGGGAAAGACTCTCGCCGCATTTCTCCGGGAGCTCAACAGGCTCGTAGTCGAGGGCGCGCGCGAGCCGCTCGCGAACGCCGTGCACGCGGTGTACGTGTCACCGCTCAAGGCGCTCAACAACGACATTCAGCGCAACCTCGAGCAGCCGCTGGAGGAGCTGCGCGCTCTCTTCGAGCGCGAAGGACGGACGTTCCCGGAGATCCGGATCGCCGTACGAACGGGCGACACCCCCGCGGCGGCGCGCGCGCGGATGATACGAAAGACGCCGCACATCCTGATCACCACGCCGGAGTCGCTCAACATCATGCTCACGAGCGAGCGGGCGCGCACGATCTTCAGCGGCACGCGCACGGTGATCGTGGACGAGATCCACGCGATCGCGGGCAACAAGCGCGGGGCCCACCTCGCGCTCACGCTCGAGCGTCTCGAGCACCAGATCGGCTCGTCGCCGCAGCGAATCGGCCTGTCGGCGACGCAGAAGCCGCTCGACGAGATCGCGCGGTTCCTCGGCGGGTGCAGGCAAGGCGGCGCGAAGCCCGTCTGGCGCGACGTCGAAGTCGTGGACTGCGGAATGGCGAAGGAAATGGTGCTGACAGTCGAGTCGCCGGTCGCGGACCTGTCGAAGGTCGGCGGAACGGTGTGGCCCGCGGTCGCCGAGCTGGTGCTGAAAAAAATTCGCGAGTCGCGCACCACGCTCGTGTTCGTCAACAATCGCGCGCAGGCCGAGCGGATCGCGGCGCGGGTGAACACGCTCGCGGAAGAAGAGGTCGCGCTGCCCTACCACGGCTCGCTCGCGCGAGAGCGGCGGCTGATCCTCGAGGAGCGCCTCAAGGCGGGGGAGATACGCGCGCTCGTCACGACGAGCTCGCTGGAGCTGGGCATCGACATCGGGTCGGTGGATCTCGTGATACAGCTGCAGTCGCCCAAGCGCGTCGCGGCCGGCTTGCAGCGCGTCGGCCGGGCCGGCCACACGCTCGGCGCAGCGAGCAACGGAGTGTTCGTCCCGACGTTCCGGGACGACGCCGTGGAGATCGCGGCGGTGGTGGGCGCGATGCGCGACGGAGACGTGGAGCCGACGCAGGTCGTGCAGAACGCGCTCGACGTGCTCTCGCAGGGAATCGTCGCCGCCGTATCGATAGACGCCTGGAAACCCGCTGAGTTGTTCGACCTGGTGCGGCGGGCGTACCCGTATCACGCGCTCACGCGCGGAGCGTTCGACGAGGTCGTGGGAATGCTGTCGGGGAAGTATCCGTCGGAGCTCGCGGCGGAGCTGGAAGCGCGAATCACGTGGGACCGGGTGAACGATTCCCTGTACGGCTCGCGCGGCAGCAGGATGACCGCGGTCATCTCCGGCGGCACGATCCCGGACCGGGGGCTGTACACGGTGAATCTTCCCGACCGCACGCGGCTGGGCGAGCTGGACGAGGAGTTCGTACACGAGTCGCGGGTCGGCGACGTGTTCCAGCTTGGCTCGTCCACCTGGCGGATCTCGGCCATCGAGCACGACCGCGTGCTGGTCACACCGGCTCCCGGCCGGGCGGCACGGATGCCCTTCTGGCACGGCGAGTACGGTGCGCGGTCGCTGTCCCTGAGCCGACGGGTCGGCGCGCTCCGCCGGGCCCTGGCCTCCGGTGAACCCCTTGAGAGGCTGGTCGAAAGTTGCGGGTGCGATAATGCCACTATCACGTCACTGACGCGATACATATCGGCTCAGAGGGCTGCAACAGCGACAGTTCCGGATGATCGCGACATCGTCATAGAACACTTTCGCGACGAGCTCGGAGCGGTCCGCGTGATCGTCCACGCTCCGTTCGGGGGACGCGTCACGGCCCCCTGGGGGATGGCGCTGGCGCACCGCGCGCGCGAGTCACTGCGCGATGCGGACGTCCAGGTGCAAACCACCGACGACGGCATCATGCTCCGCATGCCGGACCTCGGCGGGTCTGCGCAGCTGCACGCGCTGCTCGATCTGACCGCCGCCGAAGCCGAGCGTCTGGTCCTCGAGGAAGTCGGGTCCACTTCCCTGTTCGGCGCGCGGTTCAGAATGAACGCGGCGCGCGCGCTGCTGCTGCCGCGCGGCAATCCCCGGCGGCGCATGCCGCTGTGGCTGCAGCGGCTGAAGTCGCTCGACCTGCTGCAGGTCGTGCAACAGTTCCCGGCCTTTCCGATTCTGGTCGAGACGTACCGCGAGGTCCTGCAGGACGCGTTCGACATGGCCGGTCTCGCCGAAGTCCTGTCGTCCATTCAGAGCGGGGCGGTGCGCACGCACTACGTCGAGACCACCAGCCCGTCGCCGTTCGCGGCGAGCCTGCAGTTCGGCTTCGTGATGGATTGGATGTACGGCGACGACACGCCGCGCGCGGAGCAGCGGGCCGCGCTGCTTTCGCTCGACCGCGCCCTGCTGCAGGAAGTGATGGGCCAGGAGCCGGCGGACGACGACACTCTCGCCG
Source organism: Gemmatimonadaceae bacterium (assembly GCA_035527035.1). Lineage (GTDB taxonomy): Bacteria > Gemmatimonadota > Gemmatimonadetes > Gemmatimonadales > Gemmatimonadaceae > JACDCY01. The sequence goes on from DATLBG010000062.1 coordinate 7,883, forward strand.
CCATGACTGAGATCATGCGACAGCGTCGCGGCACGGCGGATTCCTCCCGCGCGCGCACGGCCGACGAGCTGGCGGTGCTGATCGATCGCGCCGGCGACCTGACGGGGGAAGAGCTCGAGGAGCGAATCGTGGAAGCGGGCGCAGACAGGCGCGGCGATCCCGTGCGCGAGCTATGGGAGCGCGGGCGCATCATCGGCATTCGCGTGCCCGGCGCCACGCACGCGCCCGAGCGGATCATTCTGACGGAGACGTTCGCGCGCTTCTCCGCCGCGTTCGGGGATAGCGTCGGCGAAGGGATCCGCCATGGTGGAGATCGGACACTCGTCGCGGCGACCGACGTGATTCCGGTAGAGCTGCGGCAGGGTGTGATCACGCGCGGCGCCGCGCGGCGGGAAGTGCTGTCGCGCTTCCTCGCGCTGGCCGGGCCCGTCACGGCGGAAGAAGTAGCTGCGCGTTACGGCTGGCCGCGCCCGTGGGTGGTCACCCGGCTCGAGGAGCTGGAGCGCGCGGGGAAGCTGATACGCGGCAGATATCGCGCGGCGGTAGTCGAGCCCGAGTGGGCGACGCGGCGCATCGTCGAGTCGGCCCGCAGGCGGGCGCTCGCGCGCGTGCGCAAGCAGGTGGAAGCGGTGCAGCTTCCGCAGTTTGCCGCGTTTCTCGCCGAATGGCAGCATGCCGATCCCGCGACAAGACTCGAGGGCAGCGCCGGAGTGGCCGCGGCAATGCGACAGCTTTATGGAATCGCGCGGCCGGGAATGGCGTGGGAGCGCGACTATCTCCGCTCGCGCGTGCGCGGATACCAGACGACGTGGCTGAGCGAGGTCAATCTCGCCGGCGAAATGGTGTGGGCGGGCGAGGGTAAGCTCGATCCGGAGAGTGGAATGCTTCCGCTGTCGCGCGTGCGATTCTTCGAGCGGGGCACCGGCAGGCTATGGCTGGATTCCGATTCGCAGCCGGCGCTCAGCGCGGCCGCCTCGTCCGTCGTGGACGCGCTCCGACAGGAGGGCGCGTCGCTCGTGACGGAGCTCCAGGCGATCACCGGACTCGGCATGTTCGCACTCCGGGAAGCGCTGAGGGAGCTTACCGCCGCGGGACTCGTCACCAACGACACCGTCGAAGCGCTGCGCGAGATCGTCAGGTGGAAGCCGCTCGTAGAAGCGGAGGCGCCGGACCCAGCGCGCTGGCTGCCCGCTGATTTCGTTCCGCGCAACAAGCGGTATCCGCGCTCGCGCGGCCAGATCCGCCGGCTACCGAAGTGGCGGCGGCCGGACATGCCCGGCCGTGGAAGCGCCGGCTGGGTTGGACGCTGGTCGCTGGTTCACCGCGCGGCCAATCTCGGCCCCGATCTATCCGAAGACGAGCGCGCCGAGGGAATCGCGCGCGCGTGGCTGCAGCGCTACGGCGTGGTCACGCGCGAGTGGTGGACGCGCGAGCGCCCGCCCTTGCCCTGGCGGTTCATCTACTGGCAGCTCAAGCGGCTCGAGATGCGCGGCGAGGTGCGGCGCGGGTACTTCGTGCAGGGCCTATCCGGCGCGCAGTTCGCGACGAGCGATGCGGTCGAGCGACTGCGCGCGCTTGCGGCCCGGAAGGACGAGGATCGGGGGTTCGTCGTGCTTGCGTCGAGCGATCCGGCAAATCCTTACAACCTTCGATTGGAAACAGTCGAGAGGGAGGCGTTGTCGCGCCCGCGCGGGGCGGGAGGCTTGATCGTGCTTCGTAACGGCAGGGTCGCGATGATGGTGGAGGGGCGGGGGAAACGAATCACGTCTGCGGAGTGGCTGAGTGCGGACGATGCGGCTGAAGCTCGGCGCGCTGTCGACGAGCACTTGAAGTAGTTGCGGGGAAAGGCGCTGCGTGCTGCGTCCCAGAAAGATTGGTGAAGACGCGGCATCGGTATTGCCCACTTGCTTACGCACAGCATTCGACCAGGGACTATGAAGAAAAAATCAGAGAAAGAGAATATCGTGTGGGCGATCGTCGCGGCGGGCTCGGCGATGCTGGCGGGCGCGGTCGTGCAGAGGGCGTTGAACAGCGGGTGGCGAGCGGTCACGCACGAGGATCCGCCGCGTGTTAAGGAGCTCCCGATCGAGCCGTGGAGAAAGGCGATTGGATTCACACTCGCGTCGGCGGTCACGGCGGGGTTGGCGACGCTGTTGTCGCAGAGGGGAGCGGCGGCGGGGTGGGAGAAGGTTACCGGTGAGCCGCCGATCAAAAGGCTGAAACGTTGATAGCTTAACCGCAGGGTTCGGGTAACAGGTTTTAGGTCGTAGGTTTTGGTTAACTGATCGGTTTCGGGTTGTAGGTCGGCGGTAGGAGCGGAAAACCAATAACCGTTTACCCGTGACCAGTCGTTAACCAGAACCTACGACCAACAACCTGTTACCCGAACCTGTTGTCGCTCGTAGCTTTAGTCGCGAATGTCCTCGCGCCCCAACGCTGCGCGAACGGCTTCCCGCATTGCAAGCACCGCATTCTCCCTCGCGGCCGACACATCCGACCTGACGTGGATCTCCACTCCTTCGCTGACGTCGATTCTCCGCCACGAGCGAACGGGATCGTCGTCATGGGCGACTGACGCGGCCGTTCCGGCGCCGAGCGCGGGCGCCAGCGATGTCGCGATCTTCCGCTCCAGCGCGTCGCCGGTGACGCCGGCGAACTCCGCCTTGATCGATTCAAGGCTCTGGCCTTCGCGCTGCCGGATCTTTATCGCGAGCAGCTGGAGCAGGTGACGATAGTTGTAAGTCGCGGCGGTGCCTGATCCATCCGGGCGATCCATCAACCCGCCTGCGACGTAGAACCTGACGGCGCGCGCGCTGGGCGCGGCGCGCGCAGATGCATTGGTGGGACGCAGACCGGCGGCGTCCACCAGCGCGGTCACATGCGCTGCGAGGCCTCGGGCATTCCAGGGAGCGTGGCGGGAGTGGGCGCGGAGGAGAGCGACTGGCGACTCAGCCATGCGGAAACGATAACATTGAAATCCTCGGCACGCTCATCATGCGGAAGGTCTCCCGCGGGAGACAAAACGGTAAGCTCGATTGCGGGCTGAATTGAGCGGTAGCGCGTCGCTTCGTCTAGTGGCGCTTCCGTGCTGTCACTGCCCCACACCAGCAGGGTTGGCTGCATCAGCCGCCGAACCGCGCGCGACACGTCGATGTTAAGCTGCCCGGCGAACTCGGCCGCGAGAGCGTGACGGGCCCCGCGCTGGTGCGTGGTCGTATGCGCGACCCGGACCAGCTCCTGCGACACCGCGGTCGAGTCGGAGTACTTCTTCTTCAGATGGGCGCGCAGCGCGCGCGAGGAAACCATTGCGTTGAACGCCGCGGTTCCGAGCACCGGCGAGTCGAGCGCGAACCTGCCGGCGTCTAGCGCCACGCTTCCGGTCTCGGTGAGCCGCACGAGCCCTGACGGAGCGATGATCACGAGTCCCGGGAATCGCTGCGGATCGCGGGCGCCCAGCACTATCGCGTACGCCGCGGACAGCGACGACGCGACCAGAACGCACGGGGTTCCGATCACCTGCGCCGCGAAATCCGAGATCAGAGAGATGTACAGCCGCGCCGAGTATCGGGTCGCCGGCCGCTCGGACCGGCCGAAGCCCAGCAGGTCGATCGTGTAGACGGTATTAGTGCGAGCGAGGACGTCCACGTTGTTGCGCCACTCGTACGACCACGCAGCGGGATAAATGCCGTGCACCAGGAGGATCGCGGGCCCGCTCCCGCGCTTGGTGAAGGCGATGCGGCGGCCGCGCCAGCTGAACCCGCCCTCTTCTCCGCCGATCAGGTTCGTGAGGCGATCCACGCCCTGCCGGGCGAACGCGTTGAACAGCGCCGCGGCGCCGACGATCGCGCCGCCGCCGAGGAGCAGCTTTTTCAGTTTGGCGTTGCCGTCTTCTTCCATGTCGGTCGTAAGCTAGTCGCAAGTGTCGTGCGTCAAACGACGCATCGGCGCGATGGACGCAACGAGGGTGGAGGCTCCAGGAGAGCTAATAGCGCGCC
>DATLBG010000063.1:0-8144 GCA_035527035.1 Gemmatimonadaceae bacterium
AACAACGAGCTCACCGATTGCTCGGCGTGAATGAACCGCACCGCCTTGGACAGCAGATCGCCCACGGACAGCACCTTCAGCGTGTCGAACCTTGATTCATCCCGGATGGCGATCGTGTCCGTGACCACCACTTCCTTGATGGGAGCGTTGCTGAGCCGCTCCTTCGCCGGTCCCGAGAGAAGCGCGTGCGTAGCGCACACGTACACATCCCCCGCTCCCAGCTCCTTCAACGCGCGCGCGGCCTCCGAGACCGTGCCCGCGGTGTCGATCATGTCGTCCGCGAGAATACAATCGCGGCCTTCCACCTCTCCCACGACGTTCACGACCTCCGACACGTTCGCCCGGGGGCGCCGCTTGTCGATGATCGCGAGCGTTCCATCCAGCCTCTTCGCGAAGCCGCGAGCCATCTTCGCGGATCCCACGTCCGGCGCGACGACCACCACGTCGTGCAGGTTCTTTCGCCTGAAGTGCGACACGAACACCGGCGCAGCGTACAAATGGTCCACCGGAACGTCGAAGAACCCCTGCAGCTGGTGCTGGTGGAAGTCCACGCCGAGCACCCTGTCCGCGCCGGCCGTCATGATCACGTTCGCCACGAGCTTGGCGCCGATTGCTACGCGCGGCTGGTCCTTTCGGTCCTGTCGCGAGTAGCCGTAGTACGGCATCACGCAGGTCACTCTCGCCGCCGATGCCCGCTTCGCTGCGTCGATGAGCAGCAGAAGCTCCATCAGGTTGTCCGCGGGAGGGTTCGTCGGCTGAACGATGAAAACGTCGTTGCCACGAACGTTCTCGTCGATTCGCACGAACAGCTCGCCATCGGCAAAGCGGCTCAGCGTGACCTTGCACAGCTCTATCCCGAGCTGCGACGCCATCTCTTCGGCCAGCGCACGATTGGCAGAGCCGCTCATGAGCTTGAAGCCATGACTTGGTACGGCCAATCCGTCCATTGTCACAGCCCTGTAAGATACGGTGTGCCAGAGAGTTTAGTCAATCGGACCGGCCCAATTGACGGCGAGTTGCCCCCGGTGGATTCGAACCACCATTCTCGGATCCAAAGACCGATGTCCTGCCATTGGACGAGGGGGCAGTGGGGTGGCTAAAACTTAGTCCATCGGCTCCAGTGGTACAACGTGAGCGGCGGTCGAAGTCGCCAGCTCGCGCCACTCTCCGGCGCCGGCCTCCGCCTCGATGACCGCGCCCTGGTCAAACACTCCGAACACCGCTGAGCCGGATCCGGTGAGCATCGCGATCCTCGCCCCGCGAGCGAGCAGCGACTCCCGGATGGTCTCGATTATCGGGAAGCGCGCGGCAACCGGCGCCGAAAAGTCGTTCTCGGCGTGGCCCCGCGTCGATTCCCAGGAGGAGAATGCATCGCCTGCGACAGCCGGCGGAGGCGGGTCGCCGGGATCGCGGCCGAGCCAATCGTACGCATCCCTCGTGGACACTGCCACGGGGGGCACCGCAAGAATGACCGGCCGGGGCGCGAGGGCTGGAAGGGACATCAATCGCTCCCCTCGCCCCCAACCCACCGCCATTACGTCGTTGCCTGTCAGGAAGGGGACATCGGACCCGATATCCGCGGCCAGCGCCAGCAGCCTGGCGGGGGGCAGCGGGCCGGGCGCCAATGAGTTCAGCGCGCGCAGCACCGCCGCCGCGTCGGCGCTGCCGCCGCCCAACCCGGCTCCTACCGGGATGCGCTTTTCGACCCGGATATCGACTCGCGGACTCCAGTCCGTCCGCTCGCAATACGCGGCCGCGGCGATCAGTGCCAGGTTCTGCTCGGCGGGTCCACTTGCGAACACGAGGTCGGGAGGCCCGCTGACCTCCACCGAGATCCCGCTTCCGTCATGAACGTCGACCGTCACGGTATCCGAGAGATCGAGGCGGAGGAATACCGTCTCGATCGCGTGATACCCGGTGTCCTGCCGCGACAGGACCTTGAGCCGGAGGTTGATCTTGGCCTGCGCTTGCGCGCGCACCGTCCTGCTCACCGTGGGTCCGGCGCGGCCTTCAGATCGCGGAAGTGCATTCCCAGCCGCACGAAATACACGGCGCCGATCACGGTAATCGGGATGAAGGTCAGAATGTGGAATCCGATCGCCCAGCTCGTCGCGAGCGCCGCGGACACGCCGTACACGGCGAGCGAAACGACGGCAATGGCCTCGAATACGCCGAAGAAGCCGGGGGCGGAGGGTAGCGCAACTCCGAACCCCGTGATGGTCTGGACGAAAAGCGAGGCCGAGAACGGAAGATCGATTCCGACCGCGAGGAAGCCCAGCCAGGTCCCCACGGCGCCTACCAACCAGTGCACCAGCGTCCACCCGAACACCAGCGTGAACCTTCGCGGGCTTCGCATCACGCTCAGCCCGTCGCTGAAGCGCTGCAGCGCCATCTTGCCCCGCTCCTCGAGTTTCGGCGAGATGCGCCGCGAGATCACCCCGAACGCTACGATGAGCGCTTGCGGGAAAAACACGAACAGATACACGAGAAAGAGCAGCCCGAGCGTCAACGCGATCCCTCCGACGGCCCAGTCAGCCAGTGTCTGACCGGCGATTGTCGCTTCCGACGGAAACGCGGGGTCCATGAACGCCAGGAGCCCAAGCAGGAGCAGCACGACTGCGTCGAACAGGCGGTCCACGACGAGCGACGCGATCGACGTCGCGAAAGGAATCTTCGGCACCTCGCGCGTGAGTGCGAACGCCCGCGCAATCTCGCCCGCCCGTGCGGGGAGGATGTTGTTGATCATCATGCCGATCGCGGTCGCCCGCCACAGCGGCCCGAAGGGAACGTTGGGCGCCACGGGCTCCAGAATCACGCGCCAGCGGAGCGCGCGGATCGGAAAAATGATCGTTGCGGCGAAAGTGGACCAGAAGAACAGCCACGCGTCCGCGCGGCGCAGCTCCGCCCACACCGCGGCCAGAGACACGTCGCGCAGGACCCACCACAGCAGCGCCCCGCTGAGAAGGAAGCCGGCAAGACCACGCCACCCGGATTTCATGGCGTCACGCCGATGTGGCGAGCTCCATCAAATCCATGAGCTCGTCGAGCTCTTCGGGCGTGGGCTCGCGGGCCGCCGCTGCCTGCGCCGACCGAATCTCGCGGGCACGCGCGAGCGCCGCGCGGCCGGTGTACAACAGCGACTCGATCGGGACAACGCCGGCGGCCGCGGCTGGAGCCGGCGGAGTCTCCAGCTCCATTCCGGCGAAGCTCGCCAGCCCCTCGGATATGAGCGAGTGAAGATCCTGACCGCGCGGCGTGGTTCGCGCTTCCTCAGCGACCGGACTGGGGCGCGGGGGCGGCGCTGGCGACTGTGGAGCGGTTCCAGCAGAGGCCCGCGCAGAAGCCGGCGGCGGCGCGGTGCGGGCCCGCTGGGCGCGGGCGGCGGCCGGCGGGGACCGATCGGGGGCGGGCTCGCGGAGCTGCTGCTCGAACTGCGTCTGCGGCGTCACCGCTACATAAATCACGTGCGGGCCCGAATCGTCGTGGAAGAGCCGCGCGATGGGAATCACCATCGCGCTGGTCTTGCGGTCTTCGGACGGCGCGAAGGCGTGCAACGCGTCCGCAATGGCAGCGGCCCGCTCGCTTTCACCCGGGCCCCATGCCGGCGCCGCCGAGATGAGCTCGGGCAGCTCGTACAGCACTGCCTGCAGTGAGTACGACAGCGGCTCGGTCCATTGAATCCGGCGCGTGTGAACCGCGCGGGCGATGCGCTCCATCCGCCCCGCGACGACGGCGAGGTCGCTCAGGCGCACCATCGTTGACGCCCCCCGGAGCCCGCGGGCGGCGCCCAGCATCCTGGCGGTGTCGCGATCTGGCGCCGGCAGCCACATGATCTCGCGCAGCGTGTCGGCGTAGCTGACTGCTTCAGCAACGAAGAACGCGAGCAGCCGCGGAGGCACGGTTGACGCTGAGGTTTCCATCGGCGCCAACTCTATGGGGGCGGGGGAGCAACGTCAAACATCCTCGCGGCGGCCATCGCCGACTTCATCTCGCCGACCGCCGCCGCCAGCCCGACAAACACCGCGCGGCTTACGATCGAGTGGCCGATGTTCAGCTCCTCGATCTCGGGAATCGCGCTCACCGCGCGCACATTGCCGATTGTGAGGCCGTGGCCGGCGTGCACCGCTAAGCCGGCCCCGGCGGCGTGACGCGCCGCATTCCGCAGCTCGTCGAGGAGCAAGTCGCCGCCGGCGCCGTGCGCGTACCGGCCGGTGTGCAGCTCGATCGCGTCGCATCCAGCGTCGCGCGACCGGTCTACGGCGTCGCGCGTGGGGTCGATGAACAGCGCGCTGCGAATCCCGGCGGCGCGGAGCTGGTCCACCGCGCCCCGCACGCGCGCCGGGTCGCGCGAGAGATCGAGCCCTCCCTCCGTGGTGACTTCCTCGCGGCGCTCCGGCACCAGCGTCACCTGCTCGGGCCGCGCCTCGATGGCAATTGCGAGCATCTCCGGGACGCAGGCCAGCTCGAGATTGAAGTACGTCTTTATGACCTTTCGGAGTGCCCGCACGTCTGAGTCTTGTATGTGCCGGCGGTCCTCGCGCAGATGGGCCGTGATTCCGTCGGCGCCTGAGGCCTCGCATACGCGAGCGGCCTCGAGCGGATCGGGCTCGCTCCCGCGGCGCGCCTGTCGCAACGTGGCGACATGGTCGATGTTGATATACAGCCGTTGGCGGGTTGCTGGCATTTTTTCCGGCGGTTAGGTTCGCTTTCCCCGCAGCATGGAGCCGTACGTGCGCAAATTCATTTTTACGTCAACTCTGCTTTTCTCGGCTGTCGCGTGCGCAACGGCGCCGGCGTCGCGTCCCGCTCCGGGCACTGGCGCAGCCAGCAGTGGCGCCTCCGGAGCACTGGCCCCGCGTCTCGCGGTGGTCGCTTTCCTCGACGCGGTGCGCGTTGAAGACATCCAGGCGATGGGCGCTCTCTTCGGAACGTCCCGCGGGGCGTTGCGGGACGCGATAAGCACGTCGGACCGGGCGGCCGCAAACCAGCTCGAGCAGAGACTAATCATCATGCAGTGCTACCTCGCGCACGACAGCTACCGCATTCTCGGCGAAAGCCCCGGCGAAGGATCCAGCCGCATGGTTCGCGTGGAGCTCACGCGCGGAACAATGAAAAGGCAGCCGGCGCTCTTCGCCATTCCCGGCCCGGGCGGCCGGTGGTACGTCGAAAATGTGGAGCTCGCGGCTGTGCGCGATTTCTGCGGCCTGCCCGCGCCCACTCCCTGACCCGGCGACAGTAGTCACCCCTCGCTGAGCTCGATCAGGACACCCCCCGTGGACCGGGGGTGCAGGAACGCGATCCGCTTTCCCTCCGCGCCGATGCGGGGCACCTGATCGACCAGCTCCACGCCGGACTGTCTGCATTTCTCCAGCGCCGCATCGAGGTCGGGCACGGCGAAGCAGATGTGGTGGATTCCCGGGCCGCGCTTCGCGATGAAGCGCCCTATCGGGGAGTCCGGCGCCGCCGGCTCCAGCAGCTCCACGAGCGACCCGTCGGCGTCCAGCGCGACGATCCGGGCGCCATCGGAATCCTGGACCGGAACCGTCGCGAGTCCGAGCACATCGCGGTAGAAGGGGAGCTGCGCATCGATCGCTCCGAGCGCGATCCCGATGTGCGCGATTCGCGTCGCCGGCCCTGTTGGATGGGTCATTAGATTAAGCCGCTGTAGGCATGATCTTCGCTAACGGTGAACCAGAGGCGCCGACCGCGCCCACGGAGGAATAGATAATGTCGCACGCGGTTACAGTCACCGATGCTGATTTCGAGAGTGCCGTAGAGCAGAACCCCGGCCTCACGGTCGTGGATTTCTGGGCCACCTGGTGCGCGCCATGCCGCATGATCGCGCCCGTGTTGGAGCAGCTGGCTGAAGAGTACGCCGGCAAGGCGAAGGTCGCGAAGCTGGATGTTGATACGAACGTCCGCACTTCGAGCCGCTTCCAGGTGCGGTCCATTCCGACGCTCCTGTTCTTCAAGGACGGGAAGGTCGTCGATCAGGTCATCGGCGCGGTGCCGAAGGCGGCGCTGGAGCTGAAGTTCAAGGAGCACGGCGCATAGCGGGTCAGCTCTTTCTGGTCAGCACCCCGATCGGCAACCTCGGCGACATCTCTTTCCGCGCCGTCGAGGTTCTGAAGAGCGTCGCACTGATTCTCGCGGAAGACACGCGCCATTCCCGCCATCTGCTGGACCACTACGGCATCGCGACGCCGACCAGCGCGTACCACGAGCACAACGAAGCGCGCGCGACGGCGAAAATCCTGGAGCGTCTTGCGGAAGGTCAGGACGTGGCGCTCATCTCGGACGCGGGCACTCCGCTTCTGTCGGATCCGGGGGCGCGTCTCGTCGCGGGAGCGATTGAAGCCGGGGTGGAGGTCGTCGCCATCCCCGGCGCGTCCGCGCTGCTCGCGGCGCTCGCATCCGCCGGACTCGGCGCCGAGCGATTCACGTTTTTTGGATTCCTCGAGCGAAAAGGGCGCGAGCGCTCGGATGCCGTCGCGGAGATCGTGACCACTCCGCACACGTGCGTGCTGTACGAAGCGCCGGGACGGGTCGGGGCGACACTGCGGGATCTGGCGGCCGCGGGGGGTGGAGAGCGGGTGTGCGCCGTAGCTCGTGAGCTGACGAAGAAGTTCGAAGAGATCAGGCGCGGGACGATCGCGGAGCTGGCTGATCTCTACGGCGAGGAGGGACCGCGCGGCGAGGTAGTGATTGTCGTCGGGCCGAAGGAAAAAGGGGAAGTCGATGAGGCGGAGCTGACGAAGGTCGCCGAGGCGATGAAGGCAGAGGGAAAAGCGCCGCGTGAGATAGTTGCCAGACTCGGCGCGATGGGGGCGAGCAGGAACATAGCGTACAGATTGGGCCACGAAAAAGCTCCCTGAATATTCCAGACGGATTCCCCGGACTCGCGCTCGGAGCCTTTTTCCGGCGCTAAATTAGACATCATGCCGAACCCATTCCGTCCAGGCAAAATCGTCTGCGTAGGACGGAACTATGCCGAGCACGCCAAAGAGCTCGGTAACGAGGTCCCCAAGGCCCCGCTGATCTTCCTCAAGCCTCCCTCGAGCGTGATCGCCGGCGGGGAGGCCATCCGTCTTCCTTCCGCTTCGCAGCAGGTCGAGTTCGAGGGCGAGATCGGGGTAGTGATCGGCAAGAGACTGACGCGCGCCAGCGAGGCGGACGCGCGCGGCGCGATCCGCGGGCTGATGGCGGTGAACGACGTCACTGCGCGCGATCTCCAGAAGACCGACGGACAATGGACCCGCGCGAAGGGCTTTGATTCGTTCTGTCCACTCGGCGAGGAAGGGCCCACACCCGATCTCGCGAGCCTGACCGTCATCACCCGCGTCAACGGCGAGGAGCGGCAGCGCGGCTCCAGCTCGCAGATGGTGTTCAACATTCCCATGCTGCTGTCATACATCTCCGGAATCATGACCCTCGAGTCCGGCGACCTTATCGCGACGGGCACTCCGTCCGGCGTCGGGAAGCTCGCGCCCGGCGATGTCGTGGAAGTCGAGATCGAGGGAGTCAGCCGCGTCAGCAACCCCGTCACCGAGGGCCCATAATGCCGCCGTACACGAAGCGCGTGATGAGTCTCCCCGAATACCCGCTCGGAAAGATTCCAGCGCGCAAGCGCGAGCTCATTGCGCAGGGCATGGACGTGATAGATCTCGGCGCGGGGGACGCGGATCTCGCATGCCCTGAAGTGGCGGTGAAGCGACTGCAGAAGGAAGTCGAGCGCCCCGAGACAAGCCGGTACGGCTTCGCCCTCGGATTGATGGAGTACCGCGAGGCGGCCGCGCGGTTCATGAGCCGCCGTTTCAGCCAGGAGTTCGATCCCATGACTGAGATCGTGCCGCTGATCGGATCGAAGGAAGGCATCGCGCACCTGGCGCTCGCGTACCTGGAGCGGGGCGACGTTTCGATCATGCCCGAGCCCGGCTACCTCGCGTATCTGGGCGGTACGCTGCTCGCCGAGGGCGAGCCGTTCAAGTACGCGCTCCGGCCGAACAACGATTTCCTCGTGGATCTGGACGAGGTGCCGGCGGACGTTCTCAAGCGGGCGAAGATCCTGTATCTCAACTATCCAGGCAACCCTACGGGCGCGATCGCGCCTCTAAGCTATTTGAAGGATGTCGTTCGCCGCTGCA
>DATLBG010000064.1:0-2092 GCA_035527035.1 Gemmatimonadaceae bacterium
CTCCGCCCGCCTGCCGAAGTCGAGCGCCTCCGTCTTTCTCGCGCTCAGCACCACGTTCACGGCCAGCGAATGCATCCAGGTAGTGAAAGCGCTCTCTCCGCGGAACAACGGCAGCTTCTCCCACACCCTCACGAACACGTCCTGCGTCAGCTCTTCGGCCCTCGTCACGTTACCGGTCATTCGTAGGCAGAGTGAGTACACTCTGGCCGCGTGCAGCCGGTACAGCCTCTCGAACGCCGTGCGGTCGCCCGCCGCGGCCGCCGATACGTCGTTCACCTCGACTACCGAGTCGATTTTTTGAGGCATCGCCGCTGCGGCCATTCCGACACTGTCCATGTCCCTGTGCACTGTTAGACGGGAGCTTTGGTCAGAGGGTTTGAACCGGCGAAGAGCTAGCGGTTTGCCATCACTGCCCGGCCGTCACCTGCGCAAATTCCGCCCTGCGGTTCTGTGCCCAGGCCGCTTCATTGGAGCCCTGGGCTGCCGGCCGCTCCTCGCCCATGCTCGAGATGTCTATGCGTGAGGCCTCGATGCCGTTGGCAACGAGATAAGCCTTGAGCTCCGCCGCGCGCCGCAATCCCAAAGCGAGGTTGTATTCCGACGACCCGCGCTCATCCGTGTGGCCCGTAATGCGGATGCGGAATGCGGGGCGCGCCTGCAGCGCCGGCACCTTGGCGTCCAGCGTGGCGCGCGCCTCCGCGGACAGCGCGGACTGGTTGTAGTCGAAGTACACGGTGCCCGTGATCAGCGCGATCGCCTCCGCCTCCTGTGCGGCGGCCATCGCGGCCTGCTGGCGCTGGCGCTCCTGCTCGCGCGCCTGAAGCGCTCGCAAGCTGTCGTCAATGGCCTGCTGTCTCACGCGATCGAGGGAGTCCGCCTGCGCGGTGCTGACAGGAGTCGGCATAATCGGCTTGATCCGCTTGCCGCACGCGACCGCGGTGAGGGCGAGCGCGCAAAGAACCATGGTGGATTTGGTCATCGTCGTTGTTGGTTTTGGAAGTCCATCGAGGGGCGACCGAGATATGGCGACCAGTCAGGCAGGCGCGCTCCGGGGGACCGCGTCAGCTGGCGCATGCGGCCCGACTCCGTGTCCACGATCCAGAGCTGGCGCGCCCCGGTCCTCGTCGAGGAAAATACGACGTGCCGCGAGTCGGACGACCAGGACGGGTCCTCGTTCTCGCCCTCGCTCGTGTGCTGCCTGGTGGACCGGTCGCGCAGCGCGAGACTGACAATCTGGAATGCGCCGCCGAGCTGCGATTGATACACGATTCTAAGGCCGTCTGGGGACCAGTCGGGCGAACCGTTGTCGCTGCTCCCGCCGAGGCTCGATGTAGTGAGCGGCTGCGCGTTGGCGCCGTCAACGTCCATCATATAAAGGTCGGGCTGGCCAGCGCGGCCCGATGTGAACACGATCTGCCGGCCAGTTGGATCGAACGAGGGGCTGGTATTGTCGCCTGAGCGCGCCGGAGTGAGGCGGCGCGGCGCGCCGTTGTCCGCCGCGTTCGCGAGCCACAGGTTGGTGCCGCTCTCATCGCCATGCGCGTACGCGATGGAGCTGCCGTCCCGCGTGAATGCCGGCGTGATCGTGATCCCGCGCGGCTGTGTTGCTCCCAACCAGCGGGTCGAACCGACCGCGAGGCCGGAAAGGCCTATTCGCCACCTGCCCGCGCTGACGCCGGCGAACACGAAGCCCGACCCGTCTGGACGCCACGCCGGCGAGAGCGCGAGCTCGACTGACGTGAGCCGGCGGGCGCCGGCGCCGTCGCTGTCGATGGCCCACACCTGCCCGTCGCCGCCCGTGTACAGAATTCTTGTCTGAGCCGCGCCGCGCGCGCCGAATATCCAGAGCCCGAGCTCGTCGCTGACCCCGTGCAGCGCGAGCCGCCACCCCGGTCCGTACACATCCACGGGAAGCGGGAAGGACGCTTCGCGGGCAACAGCGCGCCGCTCCATGTCGTGCACGCGGATCGTGACGCCGCCGGGCGTGAGCCTTGGCTCGATGACCACCGCCGCACCAAACGGGGCTAGCCGGTTCAGGTCGAGCGCGGCGCCCGCCCGTGGCAGAAATGCCCGCGCCGCGACGGCATCGAGC
>DATLBG010000065.1:0-24269 GCA_035527035.1 Gemmatimonadaceae bacterium
ATCTCTCGTATCCTCTGAAGCAGCTTTTGCCTTCCGCTGGCGGATCGGCAAATGATCAGCACCGTATCATCCCCTCCGACCGTGCCGAGAACCTCCGGCCACCCTTGCGAATCCAGCGCGACCGCAGCCGACTGCGCTCCCCCCGAGATGGTGCGCATGACAATGAGCTCGCCCACTCCGTCGGCCCGGAGAAAGAGCTGCGGCAGGATCGATTCGATCGCTAGCGCCGAGGGCGGGCCGGTGTCCGGCGCCGAGTAACGGGGCCCGTCCGGGCTCGGCACGCGAGCCACCCGCAGGTCGCGCAAGTCGCGGGAGAGCGTGGCCTGCGTGACATCCCAGCCGCGGCCGCGCAAAAGACGCCGCAACTCCTCCTGGCTGGACACGCGCCTGGAGCCGATGGTCTCGAGGATCGCGGATTGGCGATCGGACTTGTTGGCCATTGATGGGAGCTGTTGGCTGTTGGCTATTGGCTGTTGGCTACCGCTCTGAAAATATACTTGACTAGGGCTTCCAAAGTGTATTTATTCATTCTTCATGCATAATTACACGAAATGCGTGTAGTTAGCTAAAAGCCAATAGCCAACAGCCAAGAGCTCCCCGCCATGTCCACCATCGTTCTCGCCTACTCGGGCGGCCTCGACACATCGATCATCGTCCCGTGGCTCAAGGAGCACTACGACGCGCGCGTGATCTGCGTGGCCGCCGACGTAGGCCAGGGCGACGAGCTGGAGGGCGTGCGCGCCAAGGCCATCGCGTCCGGCGCGGACGAGTGCTTCGTCGAGGACCTGCGCGAGGAGTTCATCACCGACTACATCTGGCCGACGCTCCGGGCAGGAGCGACGTACGGGCGGAAGTACCTGCTCGGCACATCCATGGCACGGCCGCTGATCGCGAAGAAGCAGGTGGAGATCGCCCGTCAGGTGGGCGCGACCGCGTTGGCGCACGGGTGCACCGGCAAGGGCAACGACCAGGTCCGCTTCGAGCTGACCTACGCCGCGTTCGCCCCCGACCTTCCGGTGATTGCGCCGTGGCGCTGCTGGGACATCCGCAGCCGCGAGGACGCGATCGCGTACGCGCAGGCGCACAACGTTCCGATCACGGCGACAAAGGAGAAGATCTACTCCCGCGACCGCAACATCTGGCACATCTCCCACGAGGGCGGTGTGCTCGAGGATCCCGCGGCTGCGCCTCCGCAGGATCTCTTCATGTTGAGCGTCTCTCCCGAAGAAGCGCCCGACGAAGCGGAAGAGGTCACGATCGGGTTCGACAAAGGGACGCCGGTATCGGTCAATGGTCGGGCGCTTGGAGCGCTGGCGCTGTTGTCGACGCTCAACGCGATCGGCGGTCGCCACGGCGTCGGCCGGATCGATCTCGTCGAGGACAGGCTAGTCGGAATGAAGTCGCGCGGCGTGTACGAGACTCCGGGCGGATCGCTGCTGTACGCCGCGCACAGCGAGCTCGAACAGCTCGTGCTGGACCGGCGCACGCTTGCGGCGAAGGACCTGATCGGCAACAGCTACGGCGAGCTCGTGTACGACGGCCGCTGGTGGAGCACCGAGCGCGACGCGTATGACGCCTTCGTGAACGTCACCCAGGAGCGCGTGAACGGCGAGGTCACGCTCCGGCTGTTCAAGGGCGCGATCGCCGTGTCCGGACGGACGAGCCCGTACGCGCTGTACGACGAGAACTTCGTCACCTTCGGCGCGGACGACGTCTACAACCAGGCCGACGCCGCCGGGTTCATCCGGTTGTACGGACTGTCCACCAAGGTTCAGGCGCTGCGCGATCAGGCGCGCCTCGACGCGGCGCAAGCCGGCAAGCGGGCCATCGCGTGAAGCGACCGCCGCCGCCGGGGGACGCTTCCCGGGGCGACGGCGCCGGGGAAAGCCACAAGCTCTGGGGCGGACGCTTCAAGGCGCCGCCGGCGGCCGCGTTGTCCGCAGTCAACCGTTCTATAGAAGTGGACTTCCGCCTCTGGCCGTACGACGTCCGCGGCTCACAGGCCTGGGCCTCGGCGCTCGAAGGTGCCGGTGTCCTCACGGCTGGCGAGAGCGGGGCGATCCGGGACGGGCTCGCCAAAGTCGGCAGGCGGTTCGAGAGCGGCGAGCTGCCAGTGGATTCGGACGAAGACGTTCA
The DNA here is from genome assembly GCA_035527035.1 of Gemmatimonadaceae bacterium. GTDB lineage: Bacteria > Gemmatimonadota > Gemmatimonadetes > Gemmatimonadales > Gemmatimonadaceae > JACDCY01. The sequence continues at coordinate 2,137 of DATLBG010000065.1, forward strand.
CACGATGATCGACCGTCTGCTGCACGATGAGATCGGCGACGTCGCTTCCAAGCTGCACACCGGCCGGAGCCGCAACGATCAGGTCGCGACCGCAACCCGGCTCTGGTCGATCGTCGCGTGCGACTCGATCGAGGCGGAGATTCGCTCGCTGCAATCGGTCATCGTCGAGCACGCGGCCGCGCTGACCGATGCGGTGATGCCTGCGTACACCCACCTTCAGCGCGCCCAGCCAGTCTCGGTGGCGCACTGGATGCTGTCGCACTTCTGGCCGCTGGAGCGCGACGTGACCCGGATCTCGATCGCTTCGGTCGCTGCGTCCTCCATGCCGCTCGGCTCCGGCGCAATCGCGGGATCGGCGTACCGCGTGCCGCGCGATCAGCTGATGAAATCGCTCGGATTGATGAAGCTGTCCGAGAACAGCGTGGACGCCGTGGGCGACCGTGACTTCATCGCCGATCTCCTGTACGCCATCTCCATGCTGGGCGTGCACCTGTCGCGGCTCGCGGAGGACATGATTCTGTTCGGGTCATCGGAGTTCGGCTTCGTCCGGTTCGGCGACATGTTTACCACCGGCTCGAGCATGATGCCTCAGAAGCGGAACCCGGACGTCATGGAGATCGCGCGGGGGTTCGGCGCGCGCTCGCTGGGAGCGCTGACCGCTCTGCTCGCGACTCTCAAGGGATTGCCGAGCGGGTACAACAAGGATCTGCAGGACGACAAGCGCATTCTGTTCGAAGCGGTGGACGCGACGAGGCTCGTGCTTCCAGCGGTCGCAGGGGCACTCGCCGAGTGCACTTTCAACGCGGACGTGATGGAGCGTGCGGTGTCGAGCGGGATGATGGCGACGGATCTCGCTGATTATCTCGTCGGAAAGGGCGTGAGCTTCCGGGAGGCGCACGGCGCTGTCGGCAGTCTGGTTCGCGCCGCGGAGGATGCCTCGTGCGAGCTGGGCGCTCTGCCTGCGGAGCGATTCACGGCGACGCACAGTGCCTTTGGCGCCGACGCGAGAGACTGGCTGGACGCGCGCGCATCGATCGCGCGGCGAGACTTGCCTGGTGGAACCGGACCAAATGCCGTGCGAGAGCAGGTTCAGGCCGCTAGATCGGCGCTCGCCCAGGCCATGAGACAGTTCCAGGCGGAATCCGGGCCGTGAGCCCCACCAGGAGCACGCGCTCACGAAAAAGCCCCCGCGAGATCCGCGGGGGCTTTCTGTTTCCACTTACTGCTTCGGTTAGAACTCGATTCCGAACGTAATCGGGACGAACTGCGTCTGCGGATCACCGCTGATCGTGTGCAGTCGCGCCTCTACGAACGTGCCGAGCCCGGACAGCTGAAACTTCGCGCCGACGCCGGCGTTGATGCCGAACTCAGTCGTCGAGCTGCCGCCATCGGCCTTGATGTTGTACGATCCGACACCACCGATCAGGTACGGGCGCATGCCCATGCCGCCGAACGCATAGGTGATGTTCACGTTACCACCGGCGATCCGGAGATCGGCGTTGGTGAGAACGCCCTCGTCCTGGCCCGCGAACTTGTTGTAGAAGCCTTCGAGCCTGAACCCGACCGGCGACGCCGGCATGTTGATGCCGAGGTGAGCGGCGGCGTTGTAGCCAACCTTGTGGGTATCGCTCAGATCGGACAGGGGAATGGACGCGCCGCCCGACAGGCCGACCGTAAAGGGGCGCTGCGCTTCGGCCGTCGAGGCACCGGCGAACAGGGCTGCAGCAACCACGAAAGCAGACAAAATTCTACGCATTTTTTGATTCCTCATTTATCTGGTTCAGTCGCCCGCTCTTCCGTTTTCATGCGGCGCGACGTGTATGAGGTATACCCCTGGACGGGCCAAAGTTTCGCCCTTCGTGACTGGCAGTTACATATCTCTCCTTGCATTTATAATCCTATTATTTTAGGTTTATTTTGACATGAGAGGCTATTCCGTTGCTACGGCAGCACTTGCGCTCGGAGTTGAAATCAAGTGGCTGGATAACCTCCTGTCGCAGAACCGGGTGTCCGGCGTCGCCCAGTCCCGGCAGGGGGTTCAGCGCCGGATCCAGCCCGCTGCCCTCTACCTGATCGCCACCGCTTACGGCCTAAACCGGGATCTTCAGATTCCGGTGGCCACGGCGCTCCGCCTGGCCCGCGCTATCTGGCAAGGTCCGGAGGGGGACCAGGCCGGGGCCTTGGCCACGTTAGCTGTGGGGGATATCGCCATTCAACTGAACCGGGCCGATCTCAAGGAGCGCATGGACCAGGCACTCGCGGAAGCCGTCGAGGTGGCGCCGCGGCCAAAGCGCGGGCGGCCACCAAAAGTCCGGTAGCTCCAAGGCAAAAAAAAGCGCCCCCGCGAGGGGGCGCTCTTCCTTTCGGGGCTTGGTCAGCTCGCGCCGTTCGCCCGGGTCACGTTCTCCGCCGCGGGACCCTTCTGGCCCTGCACTACGTCGAACTCGACAGCGTCGCCTTCCGCCAGCGACTTGAAGCCACTGCCACTGATCGCGCTGTAATGGACGAAGCAATCCTTCGTGCCATCATCAGGGGTGATGAAGCCAAACCCTTTCGCGTCATTGAACCACTTCACCTTTCCGGTCGTGCGCATTCCTACTCCTGCAATTGGTAGCGTGACGCCGCGGAGCGAGCTGTAACTACTCCTGCCATCGGCTTGTAACGGGACCGAGAAGACCCCCCGTCCTGGATCCATGCCTCGAGTCCGCGATGCGAACCCGGCGCACAGCGCAAAAAGTAAGCGGGCCGTGTGGCTGGGACAATACCGCCGGCCGCCGCCACAATCGTTCCGGCGCTAGTTCGCCCTCAGGGCTCCTCTACGCGCACGCCGGTCACGAAGTAATCGCTCTTTCCGAAGCAGGACGTCGGAACGTCCTTGTGGCGCTCGTACTTGAGCGCCACGCGTTTGCCGATACTCTGTTGAACGTCGGCCGCTACCGCGTCGTCGCGCACGCTGAACCCGAACAGCTCGGGCGCGACCGACGGAACGTTCGTCATCGCCAGCTCCCCTTCCCACGTCGCGCACACCAACCCCTTCTTGGCGAAGTTCTGGACGTAGCCGTACTTCTCGCCGCGCTCGTACACCACGTTGAGCGTCACCGCCGCCCAGATCGCGAACGCCAACAGCGGCAGAATTATCAGCGCGGCCAGCGCGCGGGTTGTCCAGCGCTTGTGCCACGGCGTCTCCACCACGGTCGGCTTCGCCACCGCCGGAGCGATCCCGGGCTCAGGTGAGGCTCGCTCGCCCTCGACGTCCTTCGCAGGAAGCGGCGGTGGAGCATCGGCTGGATCCGGCGTGGCGGGAGCATCTTGATGCTCGGGGGGTCTGCGCTCTGTCATCTGTGCTTTCCGGTTTGAATGCGACCATCATCTCGACTCTGATCCCGGGTAAACTGCATCGCCGGGGCCAGCGATTTAGCTTTCCTGTACTAATCATATGTCCCTTCGCACTGTAAGCCCGAGCGCCATGCGCCCGCGACGCGGCACAGTCTCCGTCCGCGTCGGCGGGGTCTCCGTGGGATCGGGCCATCCTGTCGTCGTCCAGTCGATGACGAACACGGATACCGCCAACGCCGAAGCCACGGCGCTGCAGGTCGCGGCGCTCGCCGCCGCCGGGTCACAGCTTGTGCGCATTACCGTCAACAACGAAGCCGCCGCGGCCGCCGTCCCTGAGATCGCGCGGCGGCTCGATGACCTGGGCTGCACCGTCCCGCTGATCGGCGACTTCCATTACAACGGCCACCTGCTGCTCGCGCGCTTCGCCGAATGCGCGCGCATTCTCGCGAAGTACCGGATCAACCCCGGCAACGTCGGCACCAAGCGTCGCGACGAGAACTTCCAGACGATCGTCCGCCTGGCCGCAGACAACGGCAAGCCGGTCCGCATCGGAGTGAACTGGGGATCGCTGGATCAGGATCTTCTTACGCAGATGATGGACGTCAACGCGCGCGCCGCGGCGCCCACCGACGCGCGTGAGGTTTACATCGAGGCGATGCTGGCCAGCGCGCTCCGGTCCGCCGAGCTGGCCGAAGCCACGGGGTTGCCGCACGACCACATCATCATCTCCGCGAAGGTCTCGGCCGTTCAGGATCTTGTGGACGTGTATCGGCGGCTCGCCGCGCGCTGCGATTTTCCGCTGCACCTGGGGCTGACGGAAGCGGGGCTGGGCAGCAGGGGAATAATCGCCAGCACCGCCGCGCTCTCGATCCTGCTCGCGGAAGGCATCGGCGACACGATTCGCGTGTCGCTGACTCCGCGCCCTGGAGGCGACCGCACCGAGGAAGTAGAAGTCGCCCAGCAGGTGCTTCAGTCGCTGGGACTGCGCAGCTTCGCGCCACAGGTGAGCGCGTGCCCGGGGTGCGGCCGCACCACGTCCACTTTCTTTCAGCAGATGGCCGAGGACATTCAGGGCTATCTCCGCGAGCAGATGCCGGCGTGGCGCGCGATCTACCCCGGCGTCGAGGACCTGCGCGTCGCCGTCATGGGATGCGTGGTGAACGGCCCGGGCGAATCCAAGCACGCCGACATCGGCATCTCATTGCCCGGAACCTTCGAGGATCCCGTCGCGCCCGTGTACGTGGACGGCAAGCTCGCGGTCACACTCCGCGGCGATGATATCGTCCCCGAGTTTCTGCGTTTGCTCGACGACTACGTCCAACGCAAGTATGCGCAGCCGGTTACCGCAGCGGTCACGCGAGTCTAGACGGCCCTCGGCACCTACGCTCGCAAACTACGCTCGCTAAGACGGTGCCTTAGGCCGCCTAGGCTCGCGTGACCGCCAACACATCATCGCCGGTGCAATTGTGGTCGGGCTCGGGTTCCAGTCCCGCAAAGGCCCCGTCTTAGCTCGCGCAGTTTGCGAGCGTAGGGGCCGAGCGGGACCGGAACCCGAGTCCGACCCCCGAGCGCAGCGAGGGAGCGGTCAGGCGTACTTCTCGAGACCGGCCGCCACTTCGTCCAACTCCGACATGATCGGCGCGTCGAAGCCAAGCTCGCGCAGGCGTGCGTGCACTGCTCGATACCACCAGATTGTTGCCGGCTTACCGGCCTTGAAGCGCGACCAGATCGTATCCGGATCCTGTGTGCGGCGAAGATCGGCGAGGATCGAGCTGCCGTTGTGGATCTTGTCGGCCGCGCACACCCAGCGGGCCCGCTCGGACGCGAGTGACAGCCGGTCGAGATAGTCGTGCTTCTTCTGCTCGCCGTCGAATGGCTCCCCGTCGTCGCCCGCTTCGCGGTGCGTAACGGCAAGCACGGTGTCGAGCACCGTCTGCCCGAACTTGTCCCCGATGCGATGCTGCAGCGACTCGCCGGTGTAGCCGTCCCGCACACAGTCCTCGATCACGTCGTGGAGGATGCCGGCTATGACGGTATCCTCGTCCTGGCCATAGCGCGTCAGGATGACCGCGACATTCGCCGGATGCGTCAGGTAGGGGAGCGCCGTGCCCTTTCGCACCTGCCGGTCGTGGTGCTTTGCCGCGAAGGCGAACGCGTGATTGACCCGGTCCGAGTACCCTTTCATTTCACTCTCCGCGAGAACCACGCGACGATTGCCTCCAGGCCTTCCCGATCGGCCTCGTCGAAAGACCGTAGCCGGTCAGAATCCACGTCGAGAACCGCGAGCAGCGCGCCGCTCGAGTCGAACACGGGGACCACGATCTCCGACCGCGCGCGCGCGTCACACGTGATGTGGTCCGGAAACTCGGCCACGTCGTCCACGATCACGGTTTGCCCGCTCGCCGCGGCCGTGCCGCACACCCCCCGACCGAACTCGATCTCGAGGCATCCGAGCGTCCCCTGATACGGACCTACGCGAAGCAGCCTGCCGGGCGGCACCACGCGATAAAACCCGGTCCAGAGGTGACGCATCGCGTAGTGCACCGCCGAGCTGATAGTCGCCATGGCCGCGACGTCGTCGTCGATGCCCTCGAGCACCGCGTCGATCTGGACTCGCAGCTGGGCGTAGGCTTCCGGCTTCGCGACGCCCGCGAGATCGAGCGTCGACTCAGCCATCGATTACTTGAAGATTCCGAAGTTGCCCAACAGCCACCAGAGAATGATGAAGATGATGACGGTGCTGAAGCACCCACCGCCCAGCTTCTTGGCGCCGTACCCGGCGGCCAGCCCTCGCAACAGCGTGCTCATGAACTTCTCCGTGACTGAGGAATTCCACTCTTACGCGCGGTGTCTCTGCACACAATGTACCCGCGTCGAGGAACACGAAGCCGGTTATGTTTCAGTCGGACGGTTTGGCCGCTTGCGACACGCGCCACCAGCCGCCGTCCTCCACAAATAGCTGTTTTTTTCTTGGTCGCTCCCGCGCTCGTAACTCGCTCCGCTCACGGGCTGCACGTGCCCGCCGCCGGAATCCATCTCGACGCCCGCTCGGCGCCCGGCACGGTGTTCGTGTCGCACGCGCACTCGGATCACTGCTCGTCGGCCCCGCGAATCATCTGCACGCGCGAGACGGCGGCGCTGCACCGCAAGCGGAAGCACCGCGCGGAGGCAGTAACCCTGGGCTTCTACGAGCCACTGGCGTGCGGCGACGCGACCATCGAGCTGCTCCCCGCCGGCCACACCCTCGGCTCCGCGATGGCGATGATACGTTCGGCGCACGGCACCCTCGTGTACACCGGCGACTACAAGCTGCGCGACAATCCGTTCTCTCCGCCGGCCAAGATCCCGCGCTGCGACGTGCTCGTGATGGAGTGCACCTTCGGCTCGCCGCTGTACCGGTTCCCACCGGACGAAGACCTGCTTGCGCGGCTGTTCGCATTTCTGGACGAGACGCTCTCGATGGGGAGAACGCCGGTGGTGCTCGCATACTCTTTGGGCAAAGGGCAGGAAGCGTTGTGGCATCTGACGCGTCGCGGCTACGACGTTCTCGTGAAGGAGCCGACGGCGGGGCTGTGCGATCTCCACGTGCAGCTGGGCTTTGGCTTCCCGGGACCCGGGACGTGGGAGAGGTTCGCGACCGATCTGGTTCCCGGCCGCGTAGTGCTCGCCACTCCGGGGTGGAAGCGCGATCCGGCGGCCGACATCCCGCGCGCGCGCACGGTCCAGCTGACCGGGTGGGGGTGCAACCCGCGGGCGCGCTACATGTACGGCCACTGCGATCTCGTGCTTCCGATCTCCGACCACGCCGACTTCGACGACCTGGTCAAGACCGCGGTCGAGAGCGGCGCGCACACGATCTACACGGTGCACGGGTCATCTGCGTTTGCGGCGCACCTGCGGGCGATGGGGCTGAACGCCGAGCATCTCGCCGCGCATCCCAACAGGCCGGACGCTCCAGAGAAGAAGGTCGCCCGGGTTGTGCCACCGGCCGCTCCGGCGCAGTACGCCCTGGATCTCGCCTAGCTCAGCCTACCGCTTCGAGAGCGGGTTCGCGCCGGGGACGCGCGGCCGCGGCGAGCAGCTCCTCGCGCGTCTTGAGCTGCGGCGATTCGGCGTTCCAAAGCACCAGACCGTGGATTCTCATCCCGGCGCCGCGCAGCGACTCGACGGCGCTGGATAGCTCGCGCAGCGGCGTGCGCGACATGCGCGCGCACAGGATCACGTCCGGCGAGGGCACGATCGTGGAGGGCTCCTGCTTCGTCTGCGCCAGCGGCGCGGCCAGCACGATCATGTCGTAGCGCGACGACATCCGCTCCAGGTCGGCCTTCACGGCGGAGACGCGCTGCACGGTCGGCTGGCCCGTCCGCTTTCCCGCGGGCAGCACCGCGAGCATCTGATCGCGCCCGATGGTCGTGAAGACGACCGCTTCCGCGAGCGCGACATTCTCGGAGAGCACCGCCGTCAATCCTGGATCCGGCGGAATGCGCAGTGCCCCCGCCACGCCGCCGGTGACGGGATCACCGTCGATTACCAGCGTGCTGCGCGCCTCGTACGCCGCAACGGCTGCGAGGTTGACTGCCACCGCGGACGCTATGTCCATGTCCTCACCCGTGACCGTCACCGCATTTACCGGGGCGTCCAGCGATGACAGGTGCAGATACAGCGTTCGATACGTGTCCGATATCACGTCGATGACGGGCGAGGCCTCGACGTCCGCCTGCCGCCGCGCGCGCTCGACTATCTGCTCGCGGGGATCGACCACGGTCAGCACCCTGGTGCCCGCGGTCTGCTCGGCCTCGCGCACATCGGCGATGTGCGGGTTCCGCAACTCGATCAGGAGCGACACGGCAAAGCCCAGCGCGAGCGCGATCACCAGCGCGGACGCGAGCATCGCCCATGGGGGCGCGTCCACGTTGGCGATCTGCCGCGCCTGCGCGGCGAGGCGATCGATCTCGCGGTTACGCTGCCGGATCTGCGCCACCGATGCGTTCGCCGCGTTCAGGATTCCGATCGCTTCGTTTCGCTGGAGGTGGACCGCGATAGTGTCGGCCGTCGGGGTCGTGGCGACCGGGGCGGCGCGCGGTGGCAGCAGCGGCTGCAGCGTGGCGCGCAGCTCGCTGCGTCGGGAAACGGCGATCGCGACCAGCGAGCGCCCGATCGCGTTCGACCGCGCGGACAGCGCGATGGCGATCGGATCCGCCCCGCCCAAAGCACCGAACGTCTCGCGCTCACGCTCGATGGTGGCGAGCGAATCGAGCAGCGACTGTACGATGGGAGCCGACCTGATCTCCGGCGACGAGCCAAGCGCGCGGTACGACGAAGGAAGCGGCGAGCTCTGCGCGCGGTCGATCAACCGGCTGAGCACGGCGACCCTGGCCGTGAGTGAGTCTCTTCGCGGGATCAGGTAGAACGGAAGCGTGTCGATCGACTGGGCGGCGGCCTGGACCGCCTGGCGGCGGGTCAGCGCCAACTGGGAATCGGCGGCGGCGATGGTGGCGAGTGCGCGCATTCTGGCGTTCAGGGTGGGCTGCGAGTCAGGCCTGTCCGGAATGCGGGACTCGACAGCCGTGGCGACGCGACTCGCGCGCCGCGGAATCAGGACGAACGTGACCAGCGCGGCCACGAACGCGAGACCGCTGACCACTGCCACGCGGGCGCGTCGGCGCAGCGCGTTCTTTGCGCGCGCGGACATCCAGAGCGCACCACCAGCCCAGCGTTTCATGAGTTTGAAATGTGAGCTACCTGAAGTGAAAAACGGAAGCGCAACCCTCGCGCTTCCGTTTCACTAAGCAAGTCCACTGCCGAAGCTGTTGATGGATTCTGGATTTTGGTTCTTGGTACGCCGAGTCAGGATCAAGCCCTCGTACCACAATCCATAATCCAAAACGGCTACTGGACCGTAATTACGCCCCGCATGTTCATGGCGAGGTGCGGCGTGCAGAAGTAGTTGTACGTGCCCGCCGGGACGTTCGCGAAGGACATCGTGTACGTGTCGTTCGGGTTGATGAGGAGCGGACCAGACAGCTCGCTCATCTGGTTCGGCATGTTCGCCAGGAGCTGCGCCTTCGCGCTCGCCGGAACCGTGGCCGCGTCGAAAGCCGCGTTGTGCGGTCCGCCGCTGACCATGATCCACTTCACGCCGTCGCCGACTTTGATGGTCAGGTTCGCGGGGGAGAACTTGTACTCGTTGTTCTCGAACATCATGCGCACTTCATGGGTGGTGCCGCTGATCGCTGCCGGCGTTCCCGCAGGCGTCGGGGTCGTCGTCGCCGGCGTTCCCGCCGCCACAACCGCCGCCGTGTCGCCCGTGGCCGCGGCGTTGGTGTTGTCCGCGCCGCCGCACGCGAGTGCAATCATGCCGGCTGCGCCGGCGAGAATTCTGGTGATCTGCATTGTTGAAAGGCCTCCGCCCGTACTTTGTTGTACGACAAGTTTGTGATAATTCTTAGAGCGGCCTGGAAGCCGCCGACCTTGTGAATTTATTCACAAGGCGCCCTTAATGGAAGGTCAGAGTGGGGCTAATGCCGCGGTCAGCGACCCTGCTCATAAATGATGTCCACCGGGATCGCCCGCTCCCGCAGCCGGTCCAGATCCCCTCGAAGGACCGGTCCGATGGATCCGTACCGCTCGTTGAACCGCCCGACCGCGTCGTAATCGCCGTCACCCTGCATCGTGAGGATCAGGCGCGAGAGCGAGTCGGCTCCTTGACGTAGCCTCGCGGGATCCACCCGGTACTTGCCGTCCGCGCCGCGGGAGAAGGCTCCCATCTCCTGCAGGAAGTTGAACGCGGCAACGTTGGCCCGCCCATGCGCGGACGCCGCGCCGAACCGGATCGACCGGAACAGGCTCGCCAGGAACGTCACGTAGTTGTCGTCGAGCGACGCGCTCCCGAGCTCGCCCTGACTGTGCAGCTCGCGGATCATGTACAGGCCAAGAATGTCGGCCTTGCCCTCTTCGAGAGCCGAGTACCGCTCCTTGAGCGCCGTGCGAACCGGGCCGCGCCCGTTGATCGTGTTTTTGATACCTAATCCGTGCGCGACCTCGTGGAACATCACGTTGGAGAAGAACGCGTCGAACGTGACGTTGTCGATCTGCTCGGCCGCGATCAGCTCCCCCGCGATGGGCAGGAGAATCTTGTCGAACTTCGCCCGCATCGCGTTCTTGAGCTGCAGCCGTCTCGTTCCCTTGGTGAGCTGAACTTCCTCGTCGTTCGGCAGATTGATCGCAATCGTCTTGGATCCCTTGTTCGCGTCGCCCGCGACGTACACCACGTCGTACGCGTTGAGATCGGAATCCGAGCCCGGGCTTTCCTGCTTGTATGCGTCCGGGACGGGGATGCCGCGCTGAAGGGCGGGGAGCATTGCCGCGTACTTGGACAGCCGGCTGCTCCAGGCCGCATCCTTCACCAGCACGTACGCCTCGTGAGCGGCCTTGTAGCCGAACAGGGCGTCCTCGTACGTCTCGATGGGCCCGATGACGATGTCGAGCGTGTTCGACTTCATGTCGAGCCAGGCGATGTCGCTCGGCTGATAGTTGTCGGTCAGCAGCGCGTCCGCGCGCAGCGTGAGGTACCGCCGGAGACCGGCGTCTTCCGCGAGCGCCGCTGCCTCCCGAAGCTTCATCGCGGCCAGCTGGTGCGGCGCGGCGAAGGCGCGGTGATACGGTATGGCCATCAGCCGTCCCGAAGCGTCGCGGCACACGACCGTGTAAAGACTCTTCAATGAATCCGCGCGCGCTCCGCCGCCCGCGACCGCGGCCTCGAACTCCGCCTTGGTCATGTCGCGCGGATAAAAGTTCGCGCCTTCCGGCTTGGCGCCTACGCCCGAAACGAAGGGCGCGTTGTTGTCCAGGCGGTCCCACGGCCCGACGTTGATTATCGCGAATTGCCGCTCGAGGGGATCGCGAATGGAGCTCAGCAGGGATTCGCGATTTCCATATGACGCCATCCAGAAGGCATCGTGCATCGCGCGCGCGGCATCGATGAGCAGAGGGAGCATCCGGCGCTCGCTCGCGCTGAGGCCGGTCGTGTCCGCCGCCAGCGTGACCGGCGTGTATTTCGCCATCCGCGTGGCGACCGGTGACGCGGACGCAGCAGCCACTGTCGCCGGCGGCGTTGGCGTGTACGTCGCGCATCCAGCCAGCGCGCTGACGACTGCGATCATCGCAAGAATCCTCATGGGCGGCCCCCGCTCGCTCTGCGCATCACACTTCCCCCTGTATTAGAAGCCCAGCAACAATCTACGCTCCACTTTCGTGCTGTCTCCGACAAACGCAAACCGCATTCCGCGCATGTATTTCTGCGCCACCGCGCGCACTTCCTGCGGCGTGACGGCGCGCAGCTCGTCCACGAATCCCGCGGCAATCCTGTAGTCTCCGCGGAACAGCTCGGCCCGCGCCAGGAAGTCCGCCTGCGCGGCGTTGGTCTCGTTGTCGAGCAGATACTCGGTCACGAACTGCGCGGAAAGCCGCTTCAACCCTTCCCCATCGATCAGCTCGCGCTGCAGCTCGGTCACGTGCTCGCGCATCAGCGCGAGCGTGACGTCCGGTGACACGGTCGATATGTACAGTCCCCCCAACGTCGCGGCGTGCTCCACGAAAGGCGCGTGCACGTCGTACGTCAGATTTCTTCGCGTGCGGATGTCCGCGAACATGCGTCCCGTCAGCACCGAAGTGGCGATGCGAAGCACCTGCAGATCGCGCTCGTTGGCCACGGGCCCGGCGTAATAGCCGATCACGTAGTTGGTCGGCAGCGGACGCTGCTCGAAAACGACCGACGCGGCGCCGCGCGGCGCGGGAGGCGGCAGCGTCCAGCGGTAGCTCCCCGCGGGCAGCTGCGCGAGCGAGCCGCGGATGAGCGACTCCAGCTTCGGCCGGTCTACATCTCCCACAACCACCAGCAGCATCCGCGACTTCACGATCTGCGTGCGCTGGTATTCACGCAGAGTCGCCGTGGTCAGCTGCGACATCGAGCCGTGCGTCCCGCCCACAGGAACCGCGTACGGATGCCCCGCGAACGCCAGGCTGTCCGCCAGATAGCGCGACAGCGCGTCGGGATCGTCCCGTATCTGGCTGATCGCCGACATGTGCTGGCTGCGCACAATGTCCACCTCCGCGGGCAGCAGCAGCGGGTTCATGAGCCGGTCGGCAAAGATCGCCCACGTGGAATCGAATACCTCGGTGGTGGAGCGGATGCCGAGCATCGTCCAGTCCTTGTCTGCGTCCACGACTATCGCTGTGCCCAGCCCGGACATTTTCCGGCGCAACACTTCCTTGGGATACCTGCGGGTGCCGCGCTCCGAGGCCTCGAGCAGCAGTACTTCCGTTCCCGCTGTCTGCGGAGTCAGCTGCCGGGCGCCGCCGAGCAGATACAGGTTCGCGGCGACGATGTTGTTGTCGGTCTGGCGCAGAATGACGCGGATCCCGTCAACGTCGAACGCGACGGTGTCGTCGTCGGGCGGAGAGGCCGGGCGCGACGCCGCGACCGTCAGCATTCCGACTGCGGCTATCGCGAGCGCGCGGAGGCGGGGCGACATCATCGCGCACCTCTCGCCAGCTCGGCGGTCGTCAGCCCGAGCGACCGCCGCGCGTCGGGATGGATGAGAACTCCGGTAATTCGCGGCTTCCCTACTATGTATTTGGCCGCATAGCCGGTGAGATCGGCGACTGTCTGCGCCGCCATGTTGTCCACGTAACCCATGTAGTACTCCAGACTGGCGACGCTCCACCAGAAGCCAAGTGTGTGGGCGAAGCCCGACGAGCGCTCGCGATCGAACGCCGATGAAACCGCGCGAACCGCCTTCGTCGCGGCAAGAGCCTCGGGATCGATGTAGCTGGCGTTCGCGAACTGGGGGATCTCCGCGTACAGCGCCGCGAGCGCCTGCCGGAGCCGCTGCGGTGAGGTCTGGCCGCTGATCGTGATCGGGCCGGTGTTGTCGAGCGTGTAATAGTTCACGACGATCCCGTCCCACAGGCCGCTGTCCACGAGCCGCTGCTGCAACGGCGAGCCGGGATCGTTGAGCACGTCGGAGAACACGTCGGCCGCGTACGTGGCGCCCGGATCCCGGCCGACACTGGGTCCCTGCCACTGCACGAACACCGTGACAGCGCCGACACCGGCCTCGTGGATGACCGCATCGTTGCCGGAAAGTGCCGGGATCGCCGGGATGGGGTCGCTGGTGAACGGATCGCCGCCGCGCGGAATGCTCCCGAACTCGCGCTCCGCGGTCGCGAACGCGGCTGCGGGATTTACGTCGCCGGTGACGATGAGCGCCGAGTTGTTGGGGACGTAGTACTTCTTTTGAATCGCGCGCATTTGCGCCGGCGTCGTGCTGGAAATCACGTTACGGTCGCCGATGGTGTTTTTCCGGACGGCGTTCCCGGGGTACAGCTTGTCGTCCAGCGCCTGCGTCAGGGCGAAGAAGGGATTCGATTCGTTGCGATCGTACTCGCCGATGACTACCTGCCGCTCGCGCTCCAGCTCGTCCTGGCGGAACAGCGGCTCCTGGAAGGACGCCGAGAGCAGCCGCATGGCCTCCTCGAGACGGTCTGACGTGACCGACATGTAATAGTTGACGTTCTCCTCGCGGGTGGATCCGTTGAACACGGCGCCCATGTCGGCGGCGCGCTCGACGAACTCGTCCGAACCGGGGTACTTCCGGCTCGCGCGGAAGAACATGTGCTCGTACATGTGGGCGAGACCCGCGGTCTCCGGCGTCTGGGTGAAGGAGCCGTTTTTGACGTCGATCTCCACGGTGACGAGTGGCACGCCGTGGTTCTCGACTACTATCACCTCGAGCCCGTTCGCGAGCACACGCCGGTGTATGATCTTCTCCAGGTCGGAGCGCTGGGCCGCGGCCGCGACCGGCAGCAGGGCGCAGGCCAGAGAGATGCACAGAGTGGCGCGCAACCACGTCAATCCTTTTCTTAAAGCCATGTCGTTTTCAGCCGGTCAGGTTGCGGAAGATTCCTACGCGAAGCTCGCGCGCGCCCTCGATTCCAAGAGGCTTCTGCGAGACGAGCCATTGGCTCCATACACCACCTTCAAAATAGGAGGTCCCGCGGACCTCTATTATGAAGCGGACTCCGCGGACGACCTCGCGGCGGCCGTGGTCGCGGCCCGCCGCGCCGGCCTGCCGTACTTCGTGCTCGGCCTCGGAGCCAACATTCTGATCGGCGACCAGGGCTTCCGCGGGCTCGTAATCCGGAACGCCGCCAAGCACTTCAAGTTCTCCGACGACGGAAAGCTATGGGTGGAGAGCGGCGCGGTCATGGCGGACATCATCCCGCAGGCCGTGGAGCGGGGCTGGTCCGGCCTGGAGCACTACGTCGGCATCCCGAGCACCATCGGCGGGGCAGTCTGGCAGAACCTGCACTTCCTCTCACCGGCGCCGGAGAGGGAGCGCACGATGTTCGTCGCCGAGGTTTTCGACCGGTGCGAGCTCCTTACGGAGGCGGATGAGCGGAAGGTCGTAAACCGCGACTACATGCAGTTCGGATACGACACCTGCATCCTGCACTTCACGAAGGACATAGTGACATGGGCCGAGTTCCAGCTGGTTAAGGGAAGCACCGACGACATGCACCGGATCATCCAGGAAAACCTGAGCTGGCGCGGGTCGCGGCACCCGTGGCTTCAGTTCCATCCGAGCGCGGGCTCGATCTTCAAGAAGATCGAAGGGGTCGGGGCCGGGCGGCTCGTGGACCAGTGCGGGCTCAAGGGATTCAGGCATGGTGACGCGCAGATCTCGCACATCCACGCCAACATCATGGTCAATCTCGGCCACGCGACCGCGAAGGACGTTCGCGAGCTGATCTCGATCGCGCAGAAGGCGGTAGAGGAGAGGTTTGGCCACCACCTAGAGCCCGAGATAGGGTTCGTGGGAGAGTTTTAACCTGCAATTAGGTATTAGGTATTAGGTATTAGAAGATCGGCGTTCTAATACCTAATACCTAATACCTAATACCTAATAGCTCTCTACAGTCCAAGCGCCTTCGCTACGTTGATCCGTCCCCAGTTCGAGTACACGTCCCTGCCCTTCACCCCGATGTCGTCCGCGCTGTGCAGAATCTTGCTGCGGATTCCGCTCACCGATATCAGGGGATCGTGAGACTTGATCAGCGCCGCGAGTCCCGCTACGTGCGGTGTCGCCATGCTGGTCCCGGCCGCGTACGCGTAGAAGTACGCCACCCCCTCGGTGCTCGTGCGGCAGATGACGAGCGTGCCGGATGACGCGCGCCGCGAGCACGCGCCAATGATCAGATCCTTGTTCACGTACTCTTCGGTATCACTGGCGTTGCCGCCTGGCGCGGCGACTTCGATGGCAGTTATGCCGTAGTTCGTGTACGTCGCCGGCTGGTCGAAGTTCTGCTGCATCAACGGACCAGTGGCGGACACGCACACCGTGCTCTGCTCACACGGCGTCGCTACCAAAGAGCCGGCGTCCAGATCGAGCGCCGAGTTGCCAGCCGCGGAGATGACGATGGTGCCCGCTTTCTCCGCCGCCTTGATGACGCGCGACATCATTTCCAGCAGTGCCGGCGCCCCCTCTTCGTTGTAATCGATCTCGGCGCCAAGGCTCATGTTGATCACGTCTGCGTTCGCCGGCCCGGCGGCGTGGCGGATCCCGCTCGCCACGCCCTCGAAGGAGCCGCTGCCGGTCGCGCTCAATACCTTCACCGCGATCAGCGTGACGTGCGGAGCCACGGGCGCGACGCTGATGCTGTTCGACGCTATCGTCGAAGCGACGTGCGTTCCGTGGAAATGATTGTCCATGAAAGGCAGGTCGCCCGGCTGCTGCGGCTCATACGGAACCTCCGTCCCTATGCCGCCCTCGCTGACGATGATCGTAGCAAACGATTTCGAGGCTTCCAGATCGACGAGACCCGTCAGCTCGCGATGACCGTAGTCGATTCCGGTGTCGAGAACCGCGACGCGCGTCGTCGGCGTGCCCTGTCGTCCCGCGGCCCACGCCTTATCGGCCTGGATGACACGCATGCTCCATTGCGTCCCGTCCGCGTAGTATCTGGCCTTGGTCGGATCCCTGTGCGTGGCGAGCGACGGCCCTTCGGACACCGCCGTGCCGATCTTCAGATTCGGCAGCCAATTGAGAACCCGGTCGTTGCCTACCGCGGCAACGAGGTCGCTGCTGGCGAGCGTGCTGATCGCGCTGGTCGACAACCCGCTGACGATGGCCACTCCGATGTCGCTCCAATTGGAGGAGACCGTGCCGCCGAGCGAGCCGAGCAGGGCCAGACCGGCCGCGGGAATGGAGGACGTGTCTCTGAACACGACGACTGTCCGGCCGGTGGGAACTCCGCTCGCGCTGCGCTGCGCGATACCTGGCAGGTCGGATGACCTGGTCAGCGGCGCAGTGGGGTGATCGGCGCAGGCGATGAGCGTTGCTACGAGCGAGGCGACGGCGCACCGCGCGGCAATGGTGGCGCAATGTTGCATGGCTTCCTCGATTCGGTTGAATTTTTCACGGCGGAGTCATCCCGCCAAAATCAGTGAAAAATTCGAATCGCATAGCGCGTGCCGCCGTGCGCCTAGCGATCCTCCTCGATCCAGCCTTCCCATTCCCGTTCAGCCAACCCGATCGTGAGGCGATGTTGCCAGCGAACGAGCGGAATCGTCAGCAGCAATGGCTCCAGGCACAGCTTGTCCAGCCAGGTCTCGTCGCCCATGCGCGCGGCACCGAGCCCTAACTCCGCGTACCGCTTTGAATTCCGGTCGATCAGCGGCGTGACGCCAAATTTTTGCGCGAACCTCCTCAGCTCGCCCGGCGACGCCGCGCGCTCGTTCAAGTCCACGAAGTGAGTCTTGATGCGCCGCTCGGCGAAAAATCTCAGCGCCTTGCGTGTGTCGGAGCTTTTCTTGACTCCGAATACCTGGACCTCCATTACCGCTGCGCGCGGCCGATGAGAGCGCGATAGCGCGGCAGCTCCGCGTACAGGTTCGCGCCGGGACACTCCGTCTGCGCGTAATCCCTGTGCGAGGCGAGCTTGCCCGCGGGAATCCTGAAGCGGCGGGCGAGGGCCGGGATCAATGCATCGAGGGTGGACCTCTGTGCCGATGTAAGGGTGTCCCGCTGGAAGTTGCCCTCTACGACTACCAGGAGATGCCCGGCAGGATCGTACGCCGTGTTTGAATCTCCGGCGTAGCGCCAATCGCGGCCCTCGCCGACCGCTCCGTCTACGGCGACATAGAAATGGTACGGCACGTCGGCCCACGCGGGCTTCCGTCGTCCGCTCGCGAGCGAATCGTCACGCTGTGAGAAGAGCTGCAAATCCTGCAGCTTCTCCGACACCGAGCGCGCAGGATTTTGATTCGTTCCCGTGTGATGAATCGTGAGCCGGCCGAGTGAGTGCGCGCGCATCGGCAACACCGGCGGCTTGGCTCCCCATTCCGCGCGCGACACGAAATGGATGCCGGGCGGGACCATGGGCGAAGTTCGCGCGCCGGCACAGCCGGCGAGCAGGATCGCCGCGGCGGCGGCAACGCGGGCGGTTGACGGCTTCACGAGCTATCTCCGCGCGAAGGGAATGGGCGGGGGCAGGCTCTCCGCGAATCGCCAGGGCGCAGAACCATCGCGCGACAACGGAGTTTCAGCGAGCCGCGCGCGCACCATCGCGATCGGCATAGGCCCGCCGCGCAACACCGCGTCGTGAAACGCGCGCTCCCCCATCCGCCCCGAGCCCACGAGCTCGGCGTGCAGCGCGCGGAGCTGCAGTCCTCCGATCATGTAGGAGATCTGGTACAACGGTGAGTACTGGCCGCTGAACGAGCGGCGCACTTCACCCTCCGCGTTCGCGCGCTCGAACGCCACGGTATCTACCAGGAACTGGATCGCCTGCTCGGGCGTGAGCTGTCCGAGATGAAAGCGCAGCGAGAACATGATTCGCGCGCTTCGGTGCATTCTCCAGAACAACGCGCCTACCCGGTCCTCTGCTTTTTCGTGGAAGTTGTGGTCCCACAGGAACATCTCCCAGTACAGCGCCTGCCCTTCATTCCAGAAGGGGGTGCTGAACAGCCGCCGGTGCGTGTTGTACCGCGCGGCCATGAAGCCCTGCAGATGGTGCCCGGGATTGAGCTCGTGGAAGACGACCGCGCGGGAAAAGTGCGGATTGTTGCCCCGCAGGCTCATCATCTTCTCCTCTTCAGTCATGTCCGCGGTCGGATACGACACGATGATGGACTCGCCGCCGAGAAAGAACGGCGCGATGCGCTGCCGCTCGGGGCTCATCATCTCCATCCGCCAGTCCTCGCGCGCCAGCGCGGGAATGGTCACCCAGTCGTGCCGGTCGAAGAACGCCTCGGCCTCTCTCGCGAGATCACGGATGAGGTCGGGCTGCCTGCCCGGCTCGACGTACGTGTCCTTCACCTTCTCGATCGCGCTCTTCCAATCGTCGCCGAATCCCATCTCTCGCGCCGCTTTCTTGATCTCGCTCAGGCTGAACGCATACTCCCGCTCGGCGATCGCGATCAGCTCCTCCGGCGTGTACGGAATCATCTCGTGAGCCAGATCCTCCCTCAGCCCCTGCGCCCCGATCGGGTCGCCGACGATCGGCCCTTCATTGGCGTTGGCCGCGTCGCTGGCGCGCGAGCCGGTTCCGGACGCGGGCGGGGTTTGCGGCTTGAAGCCGACGACTCGCTCGCGAAGGGTTCTCGCGTACCGTTTGAGCGACTCGTCCAGCTTCCTGTAAGGATCCCGAACCCACCAGGTGAAGACAGGATCATAACCGTCGTAGTACTCGTACCAGCTCTGCATCACGCGGGCGAGCTGATCGATGTTCTCGGCTGCTCTGTTCGCGACCGTCTTCGACACTGCGGGCGCCGACGCGCGCGGGCGCGTGGCCGCGGCGACGGACGTGTCACCGCGGGTGACCGGCGTCTCGAACCGGGCGCGGAGGCTATCGATCTGGCGCGTCACGGCGGCAAGAGTGCTGGAGGCGGCGCGCGCATCCACACTGCTGAGATTGCGCCTCGCATCCTGCAGCACGAGCAGCCGGTCGGCGAAAGGCAGCAGGATGGTCGTCTCGCCTCGCTGCGTATCCTGCCGCTCGAGCAGCGCGAGCTGGTAGGTGATGTGATTGGTGAGAAGGACGTAATCGACCTTCCCCTCCTGACTCAGGCTCGCAAAATCGAGCTTCCGCAGCTCCCCTTCCCAGGTCGTGTAGAACTCGCGCATGCGCCGGCGCTGGTCGGGCGACGCGGTCGCATCGTACCGCCGGCGAACCGAAGCGAGGTCGGTGCTGAAGCGATCCACGACACCGGCGAGCTCGCTGG
Organism: Gemmatimonadaceae bacterium; assembly: GCA_035527035.1. Taxonomy (GTDB): domain Bacteria; phylum Gemmatimonadota; class Gemmatimonadetes; order Gemmatimonadales; family Gemmatimonadaceae; genus JACDCY01. Next base: position 21,758 of record DATLBG010000065.1, read on the forward strand.
CGCCGCGGCCTACGAGCGCGCCGAGGTCGGGCACTCCGGCGGCGGGCGCCTGCGCCGATGCGCCTGAAGCGCAACACGCGACGGCGAGAAGAAGAGTCCAAGCTCTAGGCATCAGTAAAATCCCGGTAACGGTCTTGTTGCGCTGGTCACGTTTCCTCGAACGACAGCTCGAGTGCGTTCCCCGGCTGCAGGGCGGCAAGTCGTTCGTACAGCTCGCTGATCCGCGCGCGCACGGCTTGAAGTTGCGCGGCTGTCACGACGGGCGGCGAGTCGATCCTGCCAGAAGATGCAAGATCGGCGAGGATTTTGTTGAATTCATCCGCGGTGAGCGGCGGCGCACCGCCTACCCTCTCCGTATCGAACAGGCCTACCATGTGCTCGACCAGGATCGCCTCCGGCGGGAGCCTGCCCCGCGCTCCCTTCCCGCTCGTGTCCGCGATGTCCCAGCCTTCCGCGATCAGGCCGTAAAAGCCTTTGGAAAAACCAAAGGTTGATTCGACCGCGAAGTGCGTCAGGTCGTGGAAGGGGAAGAACATCGCCGACTTGGCGGAGTGCCTCTGCCATGTAGACGTGGCATCCGCTCTCGTGCACCGGAACACGACCGAGCCGTCGTGCTGGCGCTCGAAACTGAGGCGGAGCATTTGCTATCGGAGGTCGAGCGGGTCGCGGCGGGCGGGGAAGCTCATCGTGCTACTAAGATGGCCGACCCGCCGCGCCCCGAGCTACTGCCTTCTTGCGACCCCGCTGGCGAACACCTCGCTCCAGCGAATCCGCCCGGTGAGCTGCATCGCAACGAAGAGCGTCACGATGGAGCCGATCGTTATCGCCAGCCCCGTGAATCCCTTGAAGAAGAAAGCGTATGAGAAGAGCACCAAATAGATGAGCTGCGCGATGGCGGCCTCGCGATAGGCGAAGCGCGAGCCGACGGCAAGCCTCAGGTAGGTCACGACCAGGAAAGTCGACACCACGGAGGCGATCGCGAACGAGAAGTGAATCGAGACGTGGTCCACCAGGTACGCCAGCAACAGGTGGAAGGAGAAGAACGCCGCCGCGAGGAAAAAATAGTTCATCGGGTGGATGTCTATGCGCCTCAGCGTGGTGATCAGAAAAATCACCGCGAAGAAGAAGAGCAGGGACACGGGCGCGAACATGGATATCTCCCCTGCCAGCGGACCCGGCTGAAGCTTCTCGGGCATGTCCATTCCGATCTGGAAGCCCGACAGGAGGTTGGTGTAGCTCCATTTGAGGTCCCACCCTACCCCGCTTTCGCGCTTCTCTGTCGGAGACAGGGTGCTCTCGGGAAAATCGATATCCTCAAAATCAGTCTTCATCGCGAGCTCGAAGTCGCGGACTTCGGCCACGTCATTCCCGAGCACGTACCTCCACTGATCGAGGCCCTGCGACCGATACGCGACGCCGAGTGTGACGATCGCGCCGACGGGCACGCGCGCCGACGCCAAGATTGCCTGATTGCCGGTTGAATAAGGGGCCGCGACTCCGTTCACCGTAACCCGCAATCCGTCGTAAATCGCCTGCGACGCCGGCAGCGGAAACTCGAGCAGCACGACGTCGGAGGTCGTGGTATTTCTGAAGCGGAACGTGCCGGCGAAAGAGACGCCGTACGTGCTGTACCAGAGCAGCCCCTTCTGCCGGTGATCGAGATCGAAGGTGACCGATGCACGGGTTTGGTCGAGCGCGAGCGGAACGCGGACACGAACTCGCTCGGCGCGTGGGTCGGTGGTGTTGGTCGTTGGGCTGGTGATGTCGCGACGCGCCCCGGGGGGCGAGAGTCTGGGAGTCTCAGTCACGCGCTCTTCGATTCGCTCGGTGTAGGCGGTGGGCGCCTGCTGTGCCTGGGCAGTTCCCCAGGTGGATCCGACGCGCCCGCGCAGGTGCTGGTCCGACGACTGTGTGCGCTGAAAGATCGTCGCGCCCAGCAGGAGCCAGGCTACTGTAGTGACGGCGAAGATGAACGCGATGGCGAAGAGACGCTTGACCATTTGTGGCCCGGTAGCTGAGTTATGTCATTATAAAGTACTTGGTGACATAAAGTCAACCGGCCGGGATCAGCCGCGTAGCGCGTCGGTGCAGGCCTCGAGGCACGCGCGCACCGTTTCAAGGGTGTGATCGCCCATGTGCCCGATTCGAAACGTCGTGTCGCGCAGCGCGCCATATCCGCCGCCGACGGTGTACCCGCGCCGGAGGACTTCGGTGATGAAGCCCTGCGGCTTGCGACCATCCGGCAGACGGATGGCCGATACGGTGGGCGATCGCTCGCCGGGTCGCGCAACGATGGATACGCCGCTCCCCTCGAGACCCGCCGCCCAGACAACGACCTCGTCACGCATCGCCGCGTGCCGCGCCCACCGCGCCTCCATCCCCTCCGCCACGATCGACTTCAGCTGCGCGTCGGCGGCGAAGAGCAGCGACACCGCGGGCGTGTTCGGCGTTTGATTCCTGGCGGCGAACTCATCGAACTCGCCGATGTCGAAATACACCCCGCGGCCGGACG
>DATLBG010000066.1:0-4768 GCA_035527035.1 Gemmatimonadaceae bacterium
AAGGCTGTTCGGTCACGGTGTGGATGGCACCGGCGCGGGTCTCGGCTGCATCTGCGCGCCGCCCGGCGCGCCGGGCATCGGGACCGCGGAGGGCGGCTGTTGCGAGGTGCGCGTCGAATCCATCGACGCGCGGACCCGGATCGCCTGCTGCAGCGCGCGGTCGAGGCCCGCGTTGTTGACAGCGTGCGAGTACTTGGCGCGAAGTGCCCATTCGACGGGCGGCGCGACGTTCACGAACGCAGCCTGATCGGCCAGAACCCGCTCCAGGTACCGGTCCACCCTGGCCGTGGCGACGCGGATGCGGTCTTCCTTCGTGCTCGCGCTGTCGGCCAGCATCTCCGGCGAGATTCCGAGCTGATTCCACTCGTTCACGACTTCAGCGACGTACGCCTGCCGGGTGTTGCGCAGCTCGGCCGGATCGATCTTGATGCCGGCGCTGTCCGCCGCGCGAAGCACCAGCTCGTTGCGGACGAAGTTCTTGATGAACTGGTTCACGATCGAGTCCGGCGCGGCGATCAGGCGCGAGTGCACCTGCTGCTGCGGCGGGAACGTCTCCATCCATCTCACCAGCCGGGCAGCGGTGAACGAGCCGGCTACGGAAGTCGCGAGCACCGCCTTGTCCTTGGTGTGTCCGTCCGGATCGGCCGCGACCGCGCGGGCCGTTGCGGCGGCGCCCTTCTTCACCGTCACCCTGGACGCCGAATCCATCCGCGCCATGTACGTGCTCTCGGCCTGCTGCATGCTGTACGCGCGGCTGGCCTCGAGGAACGTGGTGCGCACTTCGGCGAAGGTCGGACGGCGAATTATGTGGTAGCCGTATTCGCTCTCGACGATCGGCGAGATCTCTCCCGGTCGCAGAGCCAGCAGAGCCTGCTGGAACGCGGGAACCATGGCGCCGCGCGGGAAGACTCCGAGGCTGCCACCCTGCGCGCCGGACTGCGTATCCTCGCTGTTGTTGGCCGCGAGCGAGGCAAAGTTTCCGGCGTTGACCCGCGCGCGCACCTGCTGCGCCCGCGCCAGCGCGTTGCGCTTGGCGGAGTCCGGCTTGTTCTGCGTCACGAACAGGATGTGGCTGGCCGCGAGGAGCTCGCCCGAGGCGTACTGCTGCGGCGCTGCAGCCGTGTCCACACGGCCCCAGCTCTGCGAGATCTGCGTGAACCACTTCTGCGCGCGCTGATTCGCGAACAGCGACCACATCGCGCTGTCTATCGTCGCCGGCTCGTTGAGCGTGTCGCTCTCGGCCGCGGCGAGCGCGAGCAGCTGATAATTGACCCATAGGTCGGCGACCGTGCGCATGACGTCCTTGCGGACCGGCGCCTGCGACGAGCCGACTAGCTGAGCCAGCCGGGCGGCGCCGAGCTCGGCGGAGCCCGCCTTGGCGGCAGTGTCGGTATGGGCGGTGAGGGCGTCACGCATGCCCTCGCAACCGGAGAATATGGTCAACGCGAAAACGGCGACTGCGATAGGGCGAATCATGTTGTCGTGCGGCTCCGAAAAGTTTGGGCTACGGGCGAAGCTTCGTTAGTGCGCGGACGAGTCCATCCAAAAGCGTGGAGCCGCCAAGCCGGGTCAGCTTCAAAGACAGCGGGTGCGTGCGTCGCACTTCCGCCGAGAACTGCACCTCCTGGAACGCCGCCGCGAGACCCTTCACGCGCGGAACGGCATAGTCTCTAAAGGTAATACGGGCTTCCGCCCCTCGCATGAAGATGGACTCGATCTCCAGCGCGCCGCCCAGCACGCGCAGCAGGCTGGTGGCGAAGAAGCCTTCCGCCGCCGGGGGCAGCGGCCCGAACCGGTCGCGCACCTCCTGCCTGACCTGTTCGACATCGCCGGAGTCGGTAAGGTTCGTCAGCCTGCGATAAATGTCGAGCTTGGCGTCCTGCGACGGGATGTAGTCGTCGGGGAGAAAGGCCGGCAGGTCGAGCGAGACCTCGGCCGGTTGCAGCTTGGGCCCCGTGTCGCCCCTGAGCATGCGGCGGACGGTCTCGTCCAACAGCCGCAGGTACATGTCGAACCCGACGGCCTGCACGAACCCGGACTGCTCCGGCCCCAGCAGGTTCCCCGCCCCGCGCAGCTCCATGTCCTTGAGCGCGATCCGGTAGCCGGACCCGAGCTCGGTGTGATGCTCCAGCACCTTGAGCCGGCGGTTCGCTTCCTCGTCCACCATCTCGGGCACGATCAGGTAGCAGTACGCGCGGCGATGGGACCTGCCGACGCGCCCGCGAAGCTGATACAGCTGCGCCAGCCCGAGCGTGTCGGCGCGGTTCACGAACATCGTGTTCGCGTTTGGAACGTCGAGCCCGGACTCCACGATCATCGTTGAGACGAGGATGTCCAGCTCCTCGTTGACGAACTGGCGCATCACCGCCTCGAGGTCGCGCTCGCGCATCTGACCGTGCGCCACGCCTATCCGCGCGCGCGGCGCGAGCCGCTGCACGTGGTCGGCTACGCCCAAAATGGTCTCGATGCGGTTGTGCACGAAGAACACCTGGCCGCCGCGGTCCAGCTCCCGCGCGATCCCCTCCTCGAGCAGGCCTTCGTCCCACGGCTCCACGAACGTGAGCACCGGCGAGCGATCGCGCGGCGCGGTCTGCATGAGCGTCATGTCGCGAAGGCCGGCTAGCGAGAGGTGCAGCGTGCGCGGGATGGGCGTGGCGGTCAGGGTAAGCGCGTCCGTCTCCAGCCGCAGCTGCTTGAGCCGCTCCTTGTGCTTCACGCCGAAGCGATGCTCCTCGTCCACGATGATGAGCCCGAGGTCTCCGAACTTCACGTCCGGGCTCAGCAGCCGGTGCGTGCCGATGACGATGTCGGCCTTTTTCGCCGCGATCTCGACGAGCGCCTCGTCCTGCTCTTTCGCCGTCTGGAACCGGCTCAGCGTCCGAACGACAACCGGGAAGTCGGCCAGCCGGTCGCCGAAGGTGCGCGCGTGCTGGTCAGCGAGGATCGTCGTCGGCACCAGCACCGCCACCTGCCGGCCCGATTGCACCGCCTTGAACGCCGCGCGCACGGCGATCTCCGTCTTGCCGTAGCCCACGTCCCCCACGAGCAACCGGTCCATCGGACGCGGCCCCTCCATGTCGGCCTTTACGTCCTCGGTGGCGCGCCGCTGGTCCGGCGTGTCCTCGAAGAGAAAGGACGACTCGAGCTGCCGCTGCCAGGCAGTGTCCGGAAGATGCTGCGGGCGCGTCGCGATTTTGCGACGCGCGTACAGGTCGAGCAGCTCGGCCGTCATTTCCTGAATCGCGGCGCGCGTCCGGTCCCGCTGCTGGATCCACTTCTTCCCGCCGAGCTTGTGGAGGTGCGGCGGCGCCGCGTCGCCATCGATCTCGTCGGCGGAGCGGAAGCGCTCGAGCTGATCGATCTTGTACAGCGGCACGTTGAGCCGGTCGCCGCCCGCGTACTCGATCACGGCGACCTCCACCGTGCTCTCGCGCACGAACAGCTTTTCCATCCCGCGGTAGATCCCGACGCCGTGCTCGAGATGCACGACGTAATCGCCGGGCTTGAGCGCGGCGCCCGTGTCCCACGCTGTACCGCCCGAGTATTTCCGCGCGCGGCGGATGCGGCGCTCGCGGCTGAAGATCTCGTGGTCGGTGAGGACGCGCAGCCCCGGATCATTGCCGTGCGGCGGGACGACAAACCCCCGGTGCAGCACTCCGATCGCAAGCGCCGCGGGGGATCGCGGGCCGGGTCCTTCGTCCAGCAGCTCCTCGAGACGCTCAGCCTGCCCCGCGTTGTCGCACAGAATGACTGTCGGAGTTCCATCGCGCACGGTGCGGCGGAGCTGCTTGATGTCGCGCGCGATAGGCTCGGGAGGGCGCAGCGGAAAGAGTATCTCCTGCATATCTCCGGACGCGGCGACGAGCGCGAGCGTTCCGAACGAGGACAGTCGCCGATTCACCTCTTCGGGCCTGTCGTACAGCTCTTCGCGGTCAGGCGCGTCCTCGCCGCGCCTGCGCGCGAGCTCGATATGGTGCTGCGCCTCGTCCCATGTGCGGGTCAGCTCCGTTTCGAGCCTGGTGCCCTCGGGAAAGATCACGATCGAATCCGGCGGCCACAGATCGGCGATGGAGATGCGCTCGAACTCCGTCGCGCCCGTGGTGATCTGGCCGTCAACGGGCAGCACCAGCGCCAGCTCCGCTTCGCGGGTGGAGCGCTGCGAAACGACGTCGAAGTGCCGCAACTCCGCGATTTCGTCCCCGAAGAACTCGAGCCGGACGGGCTCCGCCATTCCGAACCCGTAAATGTCGAGAATTCCACCGCGGACGCTGAACTCCGCGACGTCGTCCACCATGTCCACCCGCTCGAATCCGATGGATTCCAGGTGCTCGGTCAGGCTCGTGAGGCGGTGGACGTCGCCCTTGCGGAGCTCCAGCCGCGCGGCGGAGAGCGCGCGGGCGAGCCGCGTTCGCTCCATGACCGCGCGCGCGGTTGTGAGCAGCACGCGGATTCCTCCGCGCGCCATCCGCTCCAGCGTCTCGACTCGCTCGCCGGCCACTTCCGCGTGCGGCTCGGCTTCGCCGAACGCTTCGCGCGGCGGATAGAACGCGACGGACTCGCCTTCAGCGACGGCCCCGATGTCGGCGAGCCAGCGCTCCGCGTCGGGCACGGCTTCGCATACGACGACAAAAAACCGCCGCTCCAGGCTGCGCGACAGCGCGCTGACCAGGACGGCGTCGCTCGAGCCATGCAGGCCGGCGACCCGGGCGTGCTTGCCCGGGGGTGGAATGCGGTCGAGAAGGCGGGTGAAAGATGGGAGCCCTTCGAC
>DATLBG010000067.1:0-8427 GCA_035527035.1 Gemmatimonadaceae bacterium
CCTTCGCCCAGAAACTTCCGCGCGTGCCGCGCCTTGGTCTCGAAATCGTGCTCGCTGATGCCGGGGCGAAACTTCACCTCTTTCAGCTGAATCACGTGCTGCTTCTTCTTGGCCTGCCTCGCCATCTTCGCCTGCTCGAACTTGAACTTGCCATAGTCCATGATTCGGGCGACAGGCGGGCGCGCCGTCGGAGCAACTTCGACCAGATCCAGACCCTGCTCTTCCGCCTGTGCCAGCGCGACATCGACTTCCATGATCCCGAGCTGCGCGCCGTCGGCGGCGATGACTCGGATGGGGCTGATGCGGATCTGTTTGTTGACGCGAACTCGTTTGGTCGTATCCTGGATTGTCATTTACCTCACAGCGTTAAAACAAAAAACGCGGACCCATAAAGGAGTCCGCGGAGACGGACGCTCCCTGGTGAACGGGGCGCCGCCATGGCCGGAACTCCTGCAGCACACCTCGCGAGTGCGAGGGCCAAAGGGTGGGCCGAGCTGCCAGGCTCGACCGCTTAACACGTTGTATATCATCAAAATAGCCTGCAGGGGCCCGTGGGTCAACTTGCGACTGAGAACTGAGGACTTTGCGGCCTCAGTTCTCAGTCCTTCACTCGGCGAGCCGGTACGTCTTTCCATCGTGCGCCAGGCGCCCCCAGGCCGTGCTCGCGTCGTGCTCGAAGATCATCAGCCAATCCTCGTCCATCGCCTGGGCGAACAGCCGCCGCTTGGTCTCGAGCGTGACCAGCGGCTCGACGTCATAGCCCATGATCCACGGTAGCGGTAAATGCGCAGCGGTCGGTGCTACGTCGCCCAGAAAGCACGCCCGATCCGCACCGGACGTTACGAGGACGCTTTGGTGAAATGGAGTGTGCCCCGGCGTCGGGATGACGCGGATACCCGCCAAAACTTCATGCTCTCCCTTCAGCAGCTTCAGCCTCCCGGCGCGCTCGATGGGGACGTAGTTGCGGTCGAAGTAGCTTGCGCCCGTCCGCTCGTTGGTGTGCGTCGCGTAGTCGTACTCACCGCGCTGGACGAAGTACTCGGCGTTGGGGAAGCTGATCGTTAGCTCCCCGGCCGCATCCAGGAATGTGTTGCCGCCGGCGTGATCGAAGTGCAGATGCGTATTGATGACGATGTCCACCGCGCCGGCCGAATGACCTGCCGCTCGAATCCCGTCCTCCAGCGACGTTCGGGTCTGCTCACCACCGTTCTCGATCCCGTAGATGTCGAGAAACTTCTCCGTCTCCTTGTTTCCGGCGCCGGTGTCGATCAGCACGAGCGCCTCGGGATGCTCGATGAGCAGGCAACGCATTCCCAGCTGGATCCGGTTGCGCTCGTCCGCGGGGATGCGCTTCTCCCAGAGCGGCTTCGGCACGACCCCAAACATGGCGCCGCCGTCGAGCCGCTGGCCGCCGGCCTGGATTGCGTGGCAGCGCAGGTCGCCGATCGTGAGCGGTTGAACCAGCGGCTCGGGCCGGCTCATGCCGTGAGATCGTTGACGGCCGGTCCGGGCATCGCGGACTTGCTGCGCTTCTTTCGCGGAGCCCGCGCGGCGGCAAACCGCTGGAGATCCGCCCAGGTGTGAAGTCCCGCATCGTTGGCGTGATGGAGCATCTTCACCAGGCACTCGGCGGTCGCCAGGGCGTCGCCGCCGGCGCGATGGCGGCCGCGAATGGTGACGCCGTAATGATGCGCCAGGTGATCGAGCGATCGCCGGTGCAGTTGCGGCAGCAGCCGCTTGGCGAGCTTCACGGTGCACAGCTGCCGGCCCTGAATCCTGTTTCCTGTCGCGCGCAGGATTTCGGTGGAGACGAAGCGCCAGTCGAACTTCGCGTTGTGCGCGGTGAATACGTGCCCGCCGAGCGCCGACATCAGCCGCGGAGCGACCTGCTCGAAGGTGGGCGCGTCCTTCACCATGTCCCACGTGATGTGAGTAAGGGCGGTGACGAAGTACGGAATTGGCCGCTGCGGATTCACCAGCGTCTCGAACACGTCCACGATGGCGCCGTCGCGGACGACCACCGCCGCCACTTCGGTGATCCTGTCACCGAACATCGCGCTCGTCCCCGTCGTCTCCACGTCCACGACCACGTATGACAGCTTGTCGATCCGGTCGAGGGCCGGCTCTCCAAACCCGGGGCTCGATGACGATCGAGAAATCACGGGCGGCTGCGCGATGCGCCACTTGCCGTCAATTCCCTTCTCGAAGTCCGTGCGACCCGCGAACATCGCAGCCGCGAGGTGCTCGGCGACTGTCCGCGGCGGGCCGGGCAAGTTGCACACGTGCGCGATGAGGTCCACGGCGTCAGCCGGGCCGGCCGACAAGTACTGCTGCGCGCGCGTCGTGAGCAGCGTGTCCGCCGGCGACGTGTGAATTCCACCGCTCAGCCCCACGGGTCTTCCCTCGTTACGGGACATGTCATGCAGCGAGGGCCGCCGCCACCGCGCACCAGCTCTCCACCGGGAAACGTGATCACCGCCCGCTCGTCCGCGCCGATCTCAACGGCGTCGTCGAGAAAGTCGGCGGCGGAAACGATTCTGAATCCGACCTTCTCCATCTCGCGCAGCGTCGCCTCGTTCCGCGCGTACGAGGTGACGAGCCCGGGCCGGAGCGCGCCGAAGTTGCAGCCCGAGGCCCACTGCTCGCGCTCCTGGATCATCCTGCGCGCGCCGCCGCACAACACCGGCTCGAGCTTCATCCCGCACTCGGCGAGCGCGGCGAAAATCGTCGGCATCTCGCTCATCTGGGCCTTCCCCTTTCGCCAGTGGAGGATCGGCAGCCGCTCGGGTCCGATGAAATGCGGCGGATACACCACGCACAGCTCGCGGTCCACCTGCGTGAAGATCATGTCAAGGTGAATGGCGATGTTCTCGCGCGGCATCACCACGACGATGATGTCCGTGATCGCGGTTTGCGCGAACAGGAGGCCGGCGAGATTCTCGATGGCCGCCGGGCTGGACCGCTCGCTGAACCCGATGATCACGAGATCCCGGCGGAGCGGGTGCACGTCGCCGCCCTCGAGCGTATAGTTGATGCGACGCTCGGTCGAGCCGTCGTACAGGATTCCCCTGTTGGTGAGCCGGGGATGCGCGGAGAAGATCGCCTTCATGATCAGCTCCTCGCTCCACCGCACGCCGTAGCGCATCGACCCGATCATCACGTGCTCGCCTAGTCCCATCGCGACGTCGCGGGTGAAAAACAGGTTGGGGAGCGGCGGGAGCAGGTAGCCGGATTCGTTGAGCTTTTTTGCAAGCGGGCCGGGCGGCTCCTCGCGGCCTTCGATCAACGTGCGCACCAGCTCGTGCGGAGGCAGCTCGTATATCTCGCGCGTGAGCGGCTCCGACGGGATGATGTCCATGGACTCGCGCCAGAGTTGCTCGCGCACCTGCGGGTCAGCCACCACGTCGGAGAGCAAGTCTGTGACCTGGTGGACTTCGGTGAAGCGCTGGAGGATCGCCACGAACCTCCGATGCTCTTCCCCAGCCGACCGCAGGTCGATCATGTCGTCGTACAGGTAGGTCTCGCGCGTCGTTGGAGTTACGGCCAGGAGCTCGGGCCCCGGGGTATGCACCAGGACCGAGCGAAGCGCTCCGATTTCCGACGTGACGTTGACCGGCATTTACCCGAAGATAAGCCATAAACCCGCGTCCGACCTACATCTAATGGCACTGCGGGAGTAAGTTTGTGAATGATTTCACAAGCTCCATGAAGCGCATAGCAGAATCCACGGTTCGCCGCTTGTCGCTGTACCTGGGCTTCCTCGAGGACATCCACCGGCGAGGAACGACGACTGTTTCCAGCGAGCAGCTCGCGAAGCTCGGCGGGACGACGTCGGCACAGGTGCGGAAGGACCTCTCCCTCTTCGGCTCTTTTGGAAAGCGCGGACTCGGTTACTCGGTGACCGAGCTGCTCGAGCGGTTGCGGCGCATCATGGGACTCGAGCGTCGCTGGCGCGTGTGCATCATCGGCGCCGGAAAGATCGGCGCGGCGCTGGCGCAGTACGAAGGATTCTCGCAGCGCGGCTTCGACGTCGTGGCCGTATACGACGCGAACGAAGCGCGCGTCGGAGAGCCGCTCGGAGAGCTGCGCGTGCGTGACGTCGCGATGTTCGAGCGGGACGCGGAGACCGAGAAGTTCGACATCGCCGTGCTTGCGATCCCCGCGCGCGGCGCGCAGAAGATGGCCGACCGAGTGGCCCGGGCCGGCATCGCGGCGATTCTGAATTTTGTCCCGGGTCAGCTCACGGTGCCGCCCAGAATCGCGATGCGCACGGTCAACATGGCCATGGAGCTCGAGGCGCTGTCGTTCGCGCTCACGAACCGGGATTGATTGTGCGCCGTGTGGCGAGGTGGGTTCCGCGCTTCGGCCGCTACGCGAGCAAACTACGCTCGCTAAGACGCGGCCTTCGGCGGCACCCACCTCGCCACCCTAGCGGACACCTTCCCTTGGCCATGCGAACGACAGTGCGTTAGCTCCCGCCGCGTAAAGTCGCGTACAGGCGGGCAAACTCAGGTGGGGAAAGCGTCTCGGGACGGGCCGAGGGATCCCAGCCGCCGGCCGTCAGGATTTCGCGAGCTCGATCGGTGTCCACTCCTTCGAGAGCGCGCACGATCGTACCGAGCTGCTTTCGGCGCATTCCGAAGAAGGACTGCACGAAAGCCTGGAAGCCGGCTGCGGTCTCCGGTGGGACCAGCGGCGTGATGCGCGGACGCAGGCGCACGACGGCGGAGTGCACCTTGGGCGCCGGAGTAAATGCGCTTGGAGGCACGTGCAGCAACAATTCCGGTTCGGTCAGAGCCTGAATCGTTACTGAGAGCGCGCCGTACTCCTCGTCGTCCGCGTCCGCGGCCATGCGCTCGGCGACTTCCTTCTGCACGAGGAACACGGCGCGCAAAGGCATCGGCGGCTTGAGCGCGTGGAAGATTATCGGCGTCGTGATGTAATACGGCACGTTCCCGACGAGCACGTACGGGCCACCCGCCAGCTCCGCGATGTTGGCGTCGAGCACATCCGCTTCTACGACTTCCACGCTCGCGTCCTTTGCGAATTCTTCCCGGAGATTGGCGGCGAGAGCGCGGTCGAGCTCGATCAGCACGAGCCGCCGCGAGCGGCCTGCAAGGTGGCGCGTAAGCGCGCCGCGACCGGGGCCTATCTCGACGACGGTCTCTTCTCCCGTCAGCTCGAGCGAGTCGGCGATCGCGGCGAGGACGGACTCGTCGTTGAGAAAATGCTGGCCAAGCCGCTTTAGAACGGGCGGATGCGATCCCGGTCCGCGCGGCGCTGCCCGTCGCACTAGGCGCGAAGAATCACGAGCGTCTGGTCGTCGCGCAGCGGTGTCCTCCCCGTGAATCGCCGCAGGGACTCGAACACCTTCTCGAGAATAACCTCGGCCGGCTCCCTCCGGTTTTTCCGGACTGCGTCGAGCACGCGCTGCTCTCCGAGCCTCTCACCTTTGGCGTTGCGGGCGTCGCTAATGCCGTCGGTGAAGAGCAGGAGGAGGCTCTCCTTGGGATGCCACGGCAGCGACTTCGCGCGGGGCGCGGCGTCTACCATCCCGAGAGGCGGATCGATCGCGGGGAGGCGGTCGTACTTCCCGTCCGGGCCGAACAGAAATGCGTGCGGGTGTCCGGTGTTGGCGTAGTTCAGCACGCTCTTCTTCCGGTTCACCACGCCGTAAAAAAGCGTTACGAACATCTCCGTGGTCGTAAGCTCCTCGCGGACGGATTCGAGCAGGGCCCCAAGCATCGCGCCCGGGTCGGAGTGAATCTGGGCGTGAATGGAAGCGGCGCTCATCGTCAGCGCCATGATGAGCGCCGCGCGGTAGCCGTGGCTCGATACATCGCCGATCATCACGCCGGTGGATGCGTTTCCGAGCCGGAAGAGATGATAGAAGTCACCGCCCACGCTCTCCGCGGGAACGACGCGCGCGGCTATCTCCGCGTCCGCGGACAGGCTGCCCGGCTGCGGCAGCAGCTTCATCTGGAGGTCGTGGGCCAGCGCCATCTCCTGCTGCAGCCGCTGCTGGTCCATGGATGCGCGGACCAGCCGGGAGTTCTGGATGGCGATGCCGATCTGCGTCGCGATGGCAGCGACAAGCTTCTGGTCGCCGGCGCTGAACGCCTGTCCGCGCTCGCGCTCGGACAGCATGACGACCCCGAGCGGCAGGCTGCCCGTGGAGCTCGTCCAGATTATCGGCGCCGCAAACATCGTGTCACGCGAGTAGATCGACTCGTGCTCCGACGTGCTCTCGTTCGCGTCGGCGATCGCGAGGTGCCGCGTCCTGAACACCCGCGCCGCCACGCTGCCCATGTCGTTGATCGGGATGGACGTCAGCCCCTCCTCAACGCCTATCGCAGCGACCGCATACAGCATCTGCGACGGCTTGTCGTACAGCATGATCGCGCCTCGCCGCGCGCCGACGGTCTGCGACAGCTCGGTAAGGATCGTCGTCGCCGCTTCCTCGAGCGCCACCGTGCGGCCGAGGATCTCGCTGATCGTGTAGAGGAGGCTGATCTCCTCGTACCGGCCGGCGAGCTCGGCGGCGGTATGCTCCATCTCGAGGCCGGTGCGCATCATCTGATTGACGACCGGCAGCAGCAGTCGCGCGTTGCGCTCAAGCGGGCGCCTGTCTCCGTCGCACGGACCCATCGTCATCCACGCGCGCTTGACGCCCGACAGCCGCGCGGTGATCACCTGGCCTTCATTTGTGGGTACCGCGCCTTCATCCGCCTCGGGCAGGCGATCGGGACGGAGCGTCGCGCCGGACGCGACGGCGGCAGTCAGGGCTACGGGGTTCTTTTCGTCAGCGACCCAGACCGCGACGGGACATTGGGTCGCGTCCTGAAACGCGGCGAGGACCGCGTGGAGATCTTTCATCCACGTTGCACCGTCAGGCGGACGGTATTCCCACCGTTGGCGAACTGCTCTACGCGACTGACCAGACACTGCATCAGGTAAAGACCCCTGCCGTCCTCGGCGAGGACGTTCTCCGGGGCCGTGCAGTTGCGTGTGCTCGCGGACAGGTCGAAGCCCTCGCCCTCATCCGTGACATCGACGACAAGCATGTCGCCGGCCTTGTTGACCGACGCCTTCACACGAACGTGCTTGGACACATCCTCGCGGTTGCCGCGGAGGATGGCGTTCGACAGGGCTTCAGTAAGAGCGACGGGCACGTTGAGCGAGCACTTCTCGGGCTCGAGCTTGAGCTGGCGGCACTCCTTCTGAACCAGCTCCACGACCCGTTCGATCTCGTGCACGTCGCTGGCTATCTCGAGATCCAGCGCGACGCGCATCTTGGCCATCAAAAGCTCTCTAGCGCCCGCTCCCTGCTGTCCGATATCTGGAACAGCGTGTCGAGCTTGGTCAGCTCGAACAGGGTTTTGAGATCGTCGTTCAGGTTGGCGAGCCGCAGCTCTCCTCCCTGCTCGCGGATCTTCTTCGACAGCGACACGAGGACGCCCAGTCCCGAGCTGTCGATGTAGCCGGTCTGGCTGAAGTCGATGAGAAACCGCTTCTCACCCTTCTCCAGCTCGTCGAGCACCTTCTGCTTCAGCTCCTGGCGATTGCCGACGATGAGCTGGCCCTCGACATCGACGACGACGATCTCACCCTGCTTGCGAATGGTGAAGCTCATTGAATCGGATCTCCGAAGGGCTGTGATTGCAGAAAGCTATTAGGTATTAGGTATTAGGTATTAGAGATAGCGAGGCACTAACTCCTAATACTTAATAGCTAATACCCTGTTACTTGTAGACCCGCCACCGCTGCGACATTAATAATGTCCTGCGGCTGTGCTCCGCGGGAGAGATCGGCGACCGGTTTTGCCAAACCCTGCAGAATCGGTCCGATCGCAGCCGCGCCCGCGAGTCTCTCCACAAGCTTGTAAGCTATGTTGCCGGCGTCGAGCGATGGGAAAACGAGCACGTTCGCGGTCCCCGCAAAGACGCTGCCCGGGGCCTTCCTGGCTGCGACGTCGGGCACCAGCGCCGCGTCAGCTTGCAATTCTCCGTCCACTATTAGCGAAGGGTCGGCCACCCGTATCAGGCGCACGGCCTCGACCACTGTGCGCACGGAATCCGACGCAGCGCTTCCGTGCGTGCTGAAGGACAGCAGTGCCACCCGCGGCTCGTCGCCGACGATCAGCCGGCGATCCCGGGCGGCGCAGATTGCGATCTCCGCGAGCTGCGCAGCGGTGGGATTCGGCACCACCGCGCAATCGGTGAACGTGAGCACGCCCGCGTCCCACGACTGCGGACCCACCATGTAAAAAGCGCTCGAGATGGTGGTGATGCCGGGCGCCTTCCCGACGATCGTCAGGGCCGCCCGAAGCACGTCCGCCGTCGCGTGGACCGCACCCGCGACGCAGGCGTCCGCTCCCCCGTCGCGCAGGAGGCCTACCGCGTATTGCAGCGGCGGCACCGTGCCTGG
>DATLBG010000068.1:0-6857 GCA_035527035.1 Gemmatimonadaceae bacterium
GTGAGAGCGTTGGCCGGGAGATCGAGCAGCTCCCGCCATGACGCGAGCGACAGCCGCGCGCGCGCGCCGAACAGCACCACCGCCGCGAACCTCTCGCGCAGCTCGCCGTTCGATCCGGCCACACCGGACTCCGACACCAGCTCCGCGAGCAGATCGAGCATCGCCGACACATGGCGCGCCGTCGGCCTTATCACGCCCGTCTCCCACCGCGCGACGGTAACGCGTCCGACGCCGACAGCATCGGCGAACTCCGCCTGCGTGAGTCCCACGCACCGCCTGCAGCGCGCGGCGCCGTCCGCGCGCACCGCCGTGCGCGCCAGCGCGCCCCATTCATTTCCGGACCTTTTCATCGACTCATATTCTATCCGCCGTCACTAACGAACGGACACCGGGAATCCAGTCAACGGACAGCGGGCCAAAAAAAGAGCGGCCGGGCATCGCCCGGCCGCTCATCCAAGCTCTCAAGTAGTCCTACTTTGTCCGCACGATGACCAACTTCAAATTGCTCGGCGGCGCCGCGCCTCCAACCGTAAAGCTCACGGTGCTGGTCGTCGCTGGTGCGAGGCCAAACCGGTAGTACAGCGCGCCTCCGTCCACCAATACCTGCGTAGTCGTGTTGGTGTTGAGCGCGAACGTCTGCAACGGATACGTTCCCGGAGTGTTGACGGGCGGCGTCCCGGTCGTGGTCGCGCCGTTGGTACTAAGCCACGGCAGCAGGTTTCGGAAGTTCCAGCTCGGATGGGTGTACTGCGGCGGCAAGCTCGAGAAGCCGACGTCGTCCACGTAATGCGCTACCGCCCAATCCTGCGCCGCTCCGGCGATATCCTGCCCGAACCGTCCGCGCAGATTCACGATTCCGGTGTCGTTGGAGTTGACGAGCTGTGCCCAGATCGGCTCGACCGGGGCCGTGGACATCATCGGCGCGTCCGGCGCCGAATACATCCGCGCGCTCGACGCGTTGCGGAGCGAGTACATCGCCCGCGCGCCGCGCACACGGTCCGGCAGCTCGCTGCGCTCGATCTTCCGCAGCCGCGCGTGAATCGAATGATCGAGCGTTACCGGCGACGCCACCGACCTATTCGAAGCTCCCCCGAGCAGCGAGAAGTTGGCCCCACCCAGTCCTGCCCATGGGTTCGGCGGTCCGACAAAGGCGATAGTGGACGTCGCGCTGGCGGAAAGCGTTATGTATCCTACCTGCGGCGGGGTCGGTCCCGGGATCGCTGGGAGATTACCCGCGAACGCGATGATCGCGAACTCTCCAGCCGCCCCGCCCGCAGAAACCGTGAACTGCTGCGCAGCTGAGCCCTCGATCCCGCAGCTCGTTCCTGGTCCGGCGAGAGCCACCGGGGACGAACACGGGATCTCCCCGTACGGCGAGCCCGGCGCGCCGCGGTCCGCGAGATAGCGGAGGAACGCCCATATCGCTCCGCGCGTCTCGAGGTCGTCGTCCCGCTGATACGGAGAATGAATTCCGGGTGCCCTGAGGAAATTGCTGAACCGGGCGGCGTTCGAGATCATGTACGAATTGAACGCGTCCACCCGTTGGTTGCTGGCGCGAATGTCGTTGATCCCCAGGTTCGACCTCGGCAGCAGCCCGCTCGCCTCGTAGAACACCAGCTCTTCGGCAATATGCGAGAGCCCCTCCTCCATGTATGAGGTCTCGGGGTATATCGCGCCCTGATTGATGAACAGCCGCCGCGACGCATTGATCAGGTGCTGGAACTCGTGCGCGATGACGCCCGCCGTGATCCGCCTCACGGTCTCCGTCGTGCGCACGTTTCCGTTCACCACCCCGGTCGGGTCCGGTGCCAGCAGGTAGAACATCTCCGCTACGTTGCTGCCCGCGCATCCGGCAAGACCTCCGCCGGTGGTCTTGGGGAAGAGATCCCGGCCGAAGAAAAATCCGCCTACCACGCTTTGCGAATTCGCCTGGGTAAGCTCGTTCACCGCGCGCGTGAAGAAGGCGATGATCTTCCCGTTGCCGTCTATGTCCGCGGGCGTGCCGAAATTCGACGTCACGACCGGATACAACAGGGTCTCGAACGTGGCGGCGAACGCCTGGTAATCCTGAGACGTGAATCCGCCGGAAGGATTGCCCACGTCGGACACGATGATGAGATGCGCTGACTGCGCTTCCACTTTGAAGCCGCGCAGGTCGGGGCTCTGGCAAGCCGAGTTCGGGTTGACGTTGAACTGCGGCTGCTGCACGGTGACCGAGATGTCCTGGCTGACGGAGCCCGCGGTCGCGCGCACAGTCGCAGTGCCGATTCCCGTCGCGGTGACGAGCCCGGAGCTGTTGACGGTGGCGACCGCCGGATTGGTGGAAGTCCAGGTCACCGTCGCCGACACCGGATTCCCATCCGAGTCGCGCGGCGTCGCGGTGAGCTGACGCGTGTCGCCGACCCCAAGCAGCCGAACGTCGCTGGACGGCTCGATCGTGAGCGACGCGGGGCCGCCCGGCGGCGTGGGGCCGTCGCCGCCACCGCATGCCGCGACAAGGAATGCCGCCGCGACCGCCATCACCGCTCTCCTCACAGAATAACCAGCCATACGCGATGCCATATTGATTGGATGGAAGCTCGAACCGAGCGTGATGGACGATGGAAGCTAGAAGCCGGATTTCTCAAAGCAATGAAAGCCCGTCAACCCTTTCAATTCCGGAGCCACGGGTGATTCACGCATTTCCATTCGCATTTTTATACCCCGCGGAGCAAAACGGTCCCATCATGCCGCTCCGCCGCGTGGCTGAATGAGGAAAATCGCCTCAGTTGGAAGGCGGACGGGCGGACTGGTGCGGTTCTGGGCGGCCGGATTGGCCATCGCGGCCGGGCTGTACTGGATCGGCCGGACCGTCCCGGCTGCTCGCGGTCTGTTGATTCCAGGGTACTGGATCCTGACGGCGTTCGCGCTGTTCTTCACGGTGCGGTGGTACCGCCCGCGGCGTGGCGACAGGCGGCGCGGCGACCGGCGCGATCAGTGAGGCTTTTCCGGCTCGACCACGAGCTGAGTCAGCTCGTCAACTCGATCCTGTAGCAGGCGGTCGCCGGCGCGCGACAACGCGGCCGCGCGGTCCGTAATCTGATCCACGAGCGATCGCACACGCTCCGGCTCCCCCGTCATGTCGTACAGCTCGCGCAGCGCCGATCGCGCGGGCAGATCTCCCGCAAGACAACGCTCGAGCACCAGGCGCGCGGTCTCGGGCTGAACTCCCGATGTGAGTCGCACCGCGGCCGCCCTCTCGTCGCCCGCGCGTGTCACCTACATCACCGCAGCGCGCCGGCCAGGACCATGACTCCGGTCGGCGCTCTCGAGCCCCCCGAGGCTTCTTCGCTGATCGACACCGTGCTCAGCGACGCGATGGGAAGCGGGTGCTGCGCCGTGAAAGTCGCGGTTCCGTCCGCCGCCGGCCGAAAAGTGCCGAGCGATACGCGTCCTTCGTCGGTTCCGAGCCATATCTGGAACGTCCTTCCCTGGCGCGGCTGCCGCAGGCTGTAAACGAACAGGGTCCAACGATCGCCGCGCCTGTCCCAGAACATCCTCGCGAGAGGCTCCCGAGCTTCGCGGTTGAACAGGCTGATGATCCGGACGCCCGGCCCGGTCACCGACGCGAGGATGGAATCCTTCTGCGCGACGCTCCGCTCCAGCTCTGCTACCCGCCCGTCGGACGTGATCGCATCGCCCGACTCCTGAGGGCGATCTCCAGGTTCCCCGCCTCTGCCATTGAGGAAGATCCCGATGACTACGCCGACCGCTATGACAGTCGCGACTGCCACAATCCACATCGGCACGCCGCTTCGGTCCGGAGTCTCGCTCGCGACGTCGCTCTCGGATCTGGGGGCGCGCGGGGCCGGCGCGGTCGCGCGGACCTCGGGCGCTCTCGGGGGCTCCGGCCGCGCCCGGAGGCGCGCCAGCCCACCCTCCTGCCCGGCCGCCGTCTTCGCCACGAGCCGCGACTTGATTCCCGCGGAATGCCCGCGGTTGAGCTGCTTCGCCGGGATCAGCGCCGACAGAGCGGTAACTACGTGGTAAAAGCTCCGGAGCTCCGCGGCGCATTCGGAGCAGCGCGCCGCGTGGGCCGCCACTCCCTGCGCGACCTCTTCGGTCGCGACGCCGAGCGCCACCGCCTCGATCTCGTCGGCAGCCTGCTCGTGACTTAGCTCGACGCTCACGGCTCCACTTCCGTCACCGGGGCCGGCGGCGCGGCCGTCTCGCCAGGCTCGGCTAGCGCGTCCCGGAGCTTTCGCATGGCGACCCGCAGCCGGGTACGGGCGGTCTCGGGGGACTGCTTCGTTACGGTCGCGACGTCGGCCGGCGCCATTCCCCGGAAGAACGCAAGCTCGAGGACGGTTCGCTGGTCGGCCGGAATGGATGCGAGCGACGCGGCAGTTCCGCCTGTTTCACGGCTCGTACTCCCGCCGGGCTCCCCGGAGGCGAGGCCGGTGGTGTCCTCCAGCAACCGGTCATGGGACCGCTTCTTCACCCGCAGCCGCTCGGTTGCGCGCTGGCGGCAGATCATCAGCAGCCAGGTCTCCACGTCCGGGACCGCAGGGTCGTAATCGGCGGCCCTCCGCCAGACCCGCCAGAAAGTCTCCTCGACAGCGTCTTCGCCCTCGGCGACGTCGCCCAGGAGGTGGAGCGCATGGGAGTAGACCATCTGCGAGTGCCGGTCGTACAGCGTCGAGAAGGCCTGCGGGTCGCCGTCCGCGATCCGCTGAACCAGCGCGCGGTCGTCCGAGCTCGCCCGGTCCGGAAGAGTGTCGGGTGGAATCACGTGGACAAATTAGTAGCTTTCAGTGCGATGCACCGCGCTCATCCCTTCCCGCCGTTTTCAACCACCGCCACAATCGTCGCATAGAATGCCTCCTTCTCGACTCGCCGCCATCCAGGATCTCGCGACGCGCTCGGTGCAGCTCAACGACCGCGGCGACGCGCACCGGATCTCGGAGTACTTCGGCTGCAACACGTTCGGCGCGCGGCAGATGCGCGACAAGCTTCCGAAGGATGTCTATCAGAAGCTGATCGAGTCGATACGCTGGGGGAAAAAGCTGGACGCGGAGATCGCGCCGGTGCTGGCGAAAGTGGTGCTGGATTGGGCGATGTCGCGCGGCGCGACCCACTTCACGCACTGGTTTCAGCCGCAGACGGGGCTTACCGCGGAGAAGCACGACGCGTTTCTGTCGTTCACTGACGATCACACGGCGATCGAAGCGTTTTCGGCGGAGCAGCTGATCCAGAGCGAGCCGGACGCTTCGAGCTTTCCTTCGGGCGGGCTGCGCGCGACGTGGGAAGCGCGCGGCTACACGGCGTGGAACCCGGCGTCGCCGGTGTTCATCGCCGAGTGGGCGGGCGTGCGCACCCTGTGCGTGCCGTCGGTGTTCATCGGCTACAACGGCGAAGCGCTGGACGAGATGACGCCGCTGCTGCGCAGCTCCGACGCGCTGTCGCAGAAGGCCGTGGAGCTGCTCGAGGTTCTGGGGGACGAGGTGCACCGCGTGTACACCACTCTCGGCCCCGAGCAGGAATACTTCCTGATCGACCGCACTCAGTTCGCGCTGCGCCCGGATCTCGTCATGGCCGGACGCACTCTGGTCGGCGCGGAGCCGGCTCGCGGCCAGCAGCTGGAAGACCACTACTTCGGCGGAATTCCCGAGCGCGTTCAAGCGTGCATCGCGGAGGTGGAGTTCGAGCTGTACAAGCTCGGCGTGCCGATCAAGACGCGGCACAACGAAGTCGCGCCCTGCCAGTTCGAGATGGCGCCCGTGTTCGAGGAGACGGACGTCGCGTGCGACCACAACATGCTGGTGATGTCCACGCTGAAGCGCGTCGCGCTGCGGCACGGTTTGCAGGCGCTGCTGCACGAGAAGCCGTTCGCGGGAATCAACGGCAGCGGCAAGCACTGCAACTGGTCCATGCAGGTGCGGTCCGACGATCCGAAGCTCGACGGCACGAATCTGCTGAAGCCGGGCGACACGCCGCACCAGAACGTGCGCTTCCTGATCTTCCTCGCCGCGGCGCTGCACGGGCTGCACAAGCACGCGGGCCTGCTGCGCGCTGGGATTGCGTCCTCGGGGAACGAGCACAGGCTCGGCGCCAACGAGGCGCCCCCCGCCATCATCTCGGCGTTCATGGGCGAGATGCTGACGCGCGTGATCGAGGAGATCAGCGCCGGCAAATCGGCCGCCAACGCCGAGCAGGCGATGATCAAGCTCGGCGTCGCGAAGCTGCCCGAGATTCAGAAGGACAACACAGATCGCAACCGGACGTCGCCCTTCGCCTTTACGGGCCAGAAGTTCGAGTTCCGCGCCGTGGGCTCGAGCGCGTCCATCGCGTTCCCCGTGATGATCCTGAACGCCGCGGTGGCGGAAGCGATCGGCGAGCTGACGGAGAAGCTGCGCGTTGAAATGAAGAAAACGAAGTCGCGCGACGACGCGGTGCTCGCGGTCGTGCGCGAATCGTTCAAGGCCAGCACGCCCGTCCGCTTCGAAGGCAACAATTACTCCGACGAGTGGGTGAAGGAAGCCGAGAAGCGCGGACTCCCGAACTTCCGCCGCAGCCCTGACGCGCTCGACCAGCTCGTCACCGACAGCTCGCGAAAGCTGTTCAGGACTCTCGGCATTCTCACCGAGGAAGAGCTCGAAAGCCGGTATCACATCCGGCTGGAGCGCTACTCCAAGGACATGCTGATCGAGCTCGCGGCGCTCCGCGAGGTAGTGGACACGATGGTTCTGCCGGCGTCGTACGCCTACGCGGGCGCGCTCGCGCACTGGGGCGCTCAGGCGAAGTCAGCGGGCGTGAAGACGGTGCCGCACCTCGCGGCGGCGAACGACGTAGGGATGGCGATCGAGCGGCTGGTCGCG
>DATLBG010000069.1:0-8790 GCA_035527035.1 Gemmatimonadaceae bacterium
GTCTCGCCATCAGCCGCGAGCTCGCCCTGGCCATGGACGGAACGTTGACGGTCGAGAGCGAGGTCGGTTCAGGGTCGAGCTTCATCCTGTGCTTGCCGATGGTCAAGCCCCGGTCAGGCGCGCTGTCTCCGTGATGGCCACGTTGAAGGGAGCCGGGCGGCCGAGTATCTTCAGGGCTCGCGGGCGTAATTCAGTTGGTAGAATGCCAGCTTCCCAAGCTGGACGTCGCCGGTTCGAGCCCGGTCGCCCGCTCTCTGCAGGTTGTCGCGGTAGTGGACCACCAGGAGCACCTCATCGCCGCCAGCAAGCCACGAAAACCTGCGAGTACGCCCAAGTCCGCGCGGAAAGGCGGTGCGAAGAAGACGGTTCGCACTGCCGGGCAAGCGAGCGATGACTCCGCATCCCGTCGGATCGACCAGCGGATTCGCGAGCTCGATGGTTGGCGCGGCGAGACCTTGGCGCGCATGCGCGCGCTGATCCGCTCAGCGGATCTGAAAATCACCGAGGAGTGGAAGTGGAACACTCCGGTGTGGTCGCGCAGCGGAATAGTCTGCACCGGAGAGGCCTACAAGAAGGCCGTGAAGCTCACGTTCGCCCATGGAGCCACGATTCCGGATCCGTCGCGCCTGTTCAATTCCAGCCTGGAAGGCAACACGCGGAGGGCGATCGACATCCACGAGGGCGAGAACATCGCCGCGGCTCCGTTCAAGGCGCTCGTGAAGGCCGCCGTGGCGCGTAATTCCAAGTCTGGTTCCTAGGGCCGCTTGGAATCATCTACTCCGGATCCAACAAGCATCGTCACCGGTGAGCACGCCGCCGTCCCCGTTCCGGCGGCGCCGACGGGCCGGTACGACCGGTCGATAATCGAGGGACCTCTGCCGAGGGCGGTGTGGAAGCTGGCGTGGCCCACCATGCTCACGAACATCATCGGCGGCGCGCAGGGGATCGTGGATCACGTGATGGTCGGCCACTACGTCGGGTTTGCCGCCAACGCGGGCATCGGCGTCGCGGGGCAGATCATGATCATCGTGATCATCTTCATCACGTCGCTATTTACGGGAATGAGCGTGCTCGTCGCGCGGTTCGCTGGCGCGGGCGACGAAGACAAGGTGGACCGCACGGTATATCAGGCGTTCATCACGGCGATCGCGATGTCGCTGGCCATGGCGGCCATCGGATATTTCGCGGCGCCGAAGCTGCTCGACTTCGTGAACGCGGAGCCAGCCGTGAAGGCGGAGGCGCTGCCGTACCTTCGCATCATGTTCCTTTTCAGCAGCGGGATGCTGCTGTTCTTCATGCTCAGCGGCGCGCTGCGCTCCGCCGGAGACGCGCGCACGCCGATGGTGCTCGGCATCGCGATGACCCTGTTGAACATCGCCTTCAACGTGGTGCTGATCCAGGGGTTGGGACCGATCCCGGCGTACGGCACCGCGGGCGCCGCGATGGGCACGGTGCTGGCGGCCGGTCTCGTCGGGGGATACGCGCTCATCCAGATAAAACGCGGCGGCTGGGTTGTGTCGTTCCCCAAGCGCGGGTCGTACGGCCCCGACTGGGCCGTGATAAAGTCGCTGTTCCGCTTCGGGCTCCCGACCGGGATACAGGGGATCGCGATGAACGTCGGGGGGCTGCTGATGCTCGCGTTCATCGGGTCGCTCGCGCAGAGCGCCGCCGCGCAGGCCGCGTTCGCCGTGTCGTACTCGCAGCTGTTCTCGCTGATCACGTGGACGTCGGTGGGCCTCATGGGCGCGGCCGCGGCGGTGGCCGGCCAGAACCTCGGCGCGGGCCATCCCGACAGGGCGGACGAAGCGGTGCACGTAGCGGCAAGAATCGGCGCGGCCGGAGCAGCGCTCATCGGCATGTTCTTTCTCTTCTTTCCGCGACAGCTCCTCGCGGTGTTCGGAATGAACGAGCCCGCAGTGGTCGAACTGGGTGTTCAGCTGCTTCGGGTGCTCAGCGTGTCCGGGATATTCATCGCGATCGCGCTGACATACACGGGCGGGCTGCAGGGCACCGGCGACACCAAGAGCCCGCTGTACATCTCGATCGTGTCGCAGGTGGTGGTGCCGCTCGGGATCTGTTTCGTGATCGACAGGATGGGGACGCTGCAGCCGATCCACATCTGGCTGGCGATACTCGCGGGGCATGCGACCCGGTGCGTACTGAGCGTGATCAGGTTCAATCAGGGGAAATGGCGGCACATTGACGTCGACATTTGATTCCTGGCATTCTGACGGGGAATCCAAGCGAGTGAGCGCACCAGCACGAAGCTAGCCAGCGATCCAGCACTACTGGCAAGCTGGCTTCCTGGCTCGCTGATGCGCTCACTCGCTTGGATCCCGGTGAGCCCTGCACGAGCTGCCCCCTTGCGCTTGTGTCCGGCCCCCAGAACCACTATTATTTATTCAGGCGACACGTCCACCACAGAAAAGGGTAGACGGACATTATCGAGACTAGGGCCTGCCGGTTTCTCGCGCAGTCCCTTTTTTCATTCCGCTAGTCGTTCGAAGCCGGCGTTGCCGGTCGAGTCGGCGGAGCCCACCGTGAGGGTCAGGATCACGACACGTTGAAGTCGGCATGTACGGCATACCGGACTCCGACCGCAACAAAACAATACAGGAGTATCGAATGCGTACGACCGGCACAGTGAAGTGGTTCAACGACGACAAGGGCTTTGGTTTCATCACGCCCGAAGACGGTTCCAAGGACTGCTTCGTTCATCACTCGGCCATTCAGGGCAACGGCTTCAAGTCGTTGGCCGAAGGCGAGCGCGTTGAGTTCGACGTCGTGCAGGGCCAGAAAGGTCCCGCCGCGGAGAACGTCGCGAAGCTCGGCCGCTAAAGCCAAGCTGACTCGCTGACCCGGCCTAACCGCCGGATCTGCCGAGGGTTGAAGGGAAGGCCGGCTCGAGAAATCGAGTCGGCCTTTTTGCGTCCGGGGGTCCCTGCTTGACATATCAACCAAACTTGATATATCATTGGCCCATGACGACGGCGACCGCGACGGACACGACGGACACAACTCGGGCAGCGCACTGGTTCCACGCGCTTTCCGATCCCACCAGGCTCGGAATCGTCATGCGTCTGACCAGCGGCGAGCGCTGCGTGTGCGAGCTGACCGATGCGCTGGACGCAGCGCAGTCGCGGCTCTCCTTCCATCTGAAGGTCCTGAAGGACGCTGGCCTCATCAGCGACCGTCGCGACGGCCGCTGGGTTCACTACTCGCTGAACCGGGAAGCGATCGAGGAAGCCGGAAAGTTCCTCGCTTCCATCAAGCCGAAGCGTCGCCTGAAAGTCGAGTGCTGCGGGTAAGTGCAGTCCCTATCACTAATGCCTAATACCTAATACCTAATCCCCATATTTCTTTCGGAGAACTTTATGACCGGCCCTACCACAGCTGCGGACCTGAAGCAGGAAGTGAAAGACAAGTACGGCCGGGTCGCCAAGGCCGTCAGTGAAGGCACCACCAGCGACGACGCAGGCTGCTGCTCCAGCGCCTGCTGCGGCTCCACCACGGAGTCGTACGATCCCATTACCTCCAACCTGTACGACGAAGGCGAAAAGGCCGGCGTACCGGCCGAAGCGCTGTTCGCCTCTCTCGGTTGCGGCAATCCCACCGCGCTCGCCCAGCTCAATCAAGGCGAGACGGTGCTCGACCTTGGCTCCGGCGGCGGGATCGACGTGCTGTTGTCCGCCAGGCGCGTTGGACCGGCGGGCAAGGTGTACGGTCTCGACATGACCGACGAGATGCTCGCGCTCGCCAACGAGAACAAGCGGCGCGCAGGCGCGGAGAACGTCGAGTTCCTTAAAGGCGAGATAGAAAACATCCCCCTCCCTGACTCGTCAGTAGATGTGATCATCTCCAACTGCGTCATCAACCTCTCGGCGGACAAGGGACGCGTGCTGCGCGAAGCATTCCGGGTTCTCAAGCCGGGCGGGCGGTTCGCCGTGTCCGACGTCGTCGTGCGCGGCCCCGTTCCCGCCGAAGTGAAGCGCAGCATGGAGCTGTGGATCGGCTGCGTCGCGGGCGCGCTCCAGGAAAGCGAGTACACGTCGCTGCTCGGCGCCGCGGGGTTCGCGCAGATCGACATCGAGCCGACGCGCGTGTACCAGGCGGAGGACGCGGCCGCGTTCCTGGCCGGGACCGTCGGCGACGTGGAGTCGCTCGCTCGCGAAGTTGACGGAAAGTTTCTGAGCGCGTTCGTGCGCGCGACCAAGCCGCGCGCGTAGTTTTCCAGCCGACCGCCGTCGGGACTCAACGTACATCCTGAGAGCAGGGGGCTGCATGCGCCGAGCGTACATCACCGTGGTTGCAATCCTGTTGCCGGTTACTTCGGCTGCCCAGCAGCCGGCGCCAGTCGAGAGACTCGGCACCGTGCGCTTCGACAACTCGTGCAGCTCAGCGGCGCAGCCTGCGTTCAACCGCGCAGTAGCTCTCCTGCACTCCTTCGAGTTCCGCGACGCGATCACCGGTTTCAACCAGACGCTCGCGAGCGATCCCGGATGCGGCATCGCCCACTGGGGTCTCGCGCTGAGCATTTGGGGCAACCCGTTCGTCCCCGCCAGGAAAGCTGAGGCTCTGCTCGAGCGCGGGCTCGCGGCCGTGCAGCAGGGGCGCGCGGCGGGCGCCCGAACGCAGCGGGAGCGTGATTTCATCGAGGCGGCGGCGCGGCTGTACGAAGATTTCCGCTCGATCGATCAACCGGCTCGCCTTACCGCTTACCGGGTCGCGATGGCCGCGCTTGCCGCGCGATATCCGGATGACATCGAAGCTTCGATCTTTTCCGCGCTGTCCATGGCCATCTCGGCGGATCCCGCCGACAAGACATTCTCCGTGCAGCTGGAGGCGGGTCGTCGGTTCGAGAACCTGTTCGCGCGCTTCCCGGAACATCCGGGCCTCGCGCACTACATCATCCATACCTACGACGTGCCCGCGATCGCCAATCGCGCGCAACAGGCCGCGGTTCGCTATGCGGCCATCGCTCCGACTGCTCCGCATGCCCTCCACATGCCGTCGCACACGTTCACGCGTATCGGCAACTGGGGGGAGTCCATCGCGTCGAATCTTGCGTCCTCGGCCGCGGCGAAGCGAGTCGAAGGCACGAGCGAGGAGCTGCACGCCATCGACTACCTGATGTACGCGTACCTGCAAACCGGGCGGGACAGCGCGGCGCGGGCGATTCTCGCGGAGCTTCCGTCGATCGTCGCCAGGTTCGATCCGGCCAGGCCCACCGGAGCCGCTCCCGCATCGGCGGCGTTTTTCGCGATTGCCGCGATTCCGGCGAGGTACGCGCTGGAGCGTGGCGCGTGGACGGAGGGCGCAACGTTGGAGGTCAAGCGCACTCCGTACGCGTGGGCGGACGCGGTGACGTTTTTCGCCCGCGCCATCGGAGCCGCGAGAAGCGGTGATGCGGCCGCTGCGCGCGCGCAAGCTAGCGAGCTGGCGTCGCTGCGCGACCGGCTGGTCGAGCAAAAGGAAGCTTATTGGGTGGAGCAGGCGGAGATTCAGCTGCTGGCTGCGGCTGCGTGGATTGCGTTCGCGGAAAAGCGAAACGGCGAGGCGCTTGCGCTCATGCGGGACGCCGCCCGGCGCGAGGACGCAACGGAGAAGAGCGCGGTAACTCCAGGTCCGCTCGCGCCGGCGCGCGAGCTCCTCGGCGAAATGCTCCTGGAGATGGGCCAGCCAGCGGCCGCGCTCGTCGAGTTCCGACAGGCGCTGCTCCACGAGCCGAACAGATATCGAACCGTGGCAGGGGCCGCGAGAGCGGCAGCATCGGCCGGCAACCGGACCGCGGCGCGGCGGTACTACGCGCTGCTTCTGGAGCTGACGCGGCGTGGCGATCGGCCGGGGCGGCGCGAGCTGTCGGCTGCTCGCAGAGCTGTCGCTCATTGATCAACGGCAAAGCCAACCGTTCAGGTTAGGATCCGAATGCGGTACGCGCTGATTTCAGACATCCACGCCAATCTTCCGGCGCTCGAAGCAGTGCTGCGACACATCGCCGGCAGCGGGCCGCTCGCCACGTATCACATCGGCGATCTCGTAGGCTACGCGCCCTGGCCGAATGAGACGGTGGCGCTGCTGACGGAGCGCGGCATTCAGGGAGTGGCGGGCAATTACGATTCGACCGTGGCCTCGGATTACAAGCACTGCGGCTGCAAATACGAGGACGCGGAGCAGGAGCGCCTGTCCCACGTGTCGTTCGAGTGGACCAAGGCAAACACTTCGCCCGAGTCCAAACTGGCGCTGGGTGAGCTGCCGTTCCGCCTGGACGTGCGCGCGGCCGGCGGTCATGCGGCGGGCGCGACGATCACGCTCGTGCACGGGACGCCGGTGCTCAACACGGTGTACTGGACGGAGGACCGCCCTGACGACTTCTGCCGGAAGATGGCTGCGCTTGCGGGACTGAAAGCCGGCGACGTCATCGCGTTCGGCCACACGCACAAGCCGTGGCACCGGGTGATAGACGGGATTCACTTCGTGAACACCGGAAGCGTCGGGCGCCCGAAGGACGGCGACCCGCGCGCGTGTTACGTGGTGGTGGACCTTGGCGGCGCGGCCGCGGAGGTGGAGTTCGTGCGTGTCGAATACGACGTAGAGAGGGCCGCGCGCGGCATCGCCGAAGCGGGCCTGCCCGAAGCGTTTGCCCGGCAGCTTCGCACCGGCGGCGCCTAAGGCGCCACCGCGCCGCGCTTCCTGCAGCTGGCCTGGCCCCAATCTCTGAACTTCTCGCCTGCGACGGGGATGAATTCCCACTGGTACACGCCCTGGCCGAGCGAAAGCTTGATTACGCCCGACGATCGCCCGAGCACCTCGCTGTTCGGCTGCAGCGCGCGGGGCGCGTAGGGCTTGAACCCTCCCGTGCCGACCACGAGCTGCCGCACTCCCCGCGCGTCGTCGCGTATTCCGGAGGCGGTCATCGGCGCGAACCGCTCGTAAAAGTGGTCGTGTCCCGCGATGTAGAGCTCGACATCGGCATCGTACAGCATCTGCCAGAAAGGAGAGAGGCGTTTGTCGGAGCCGTGCGGCCCGGAGCTGAACCGCGGGTTGTGCGCGATCGCGATCTCGCAGCCGTCGGTGCGCCCGGCTAGCTGCGAGCGCAGCCAGCGTCCCTGCGCGGACTCGGGGCCCGTCGGCAGATTGGTGTTCAGCATCAGTATCAGCCAGTCGCCGAGCTTGAAGCTGTAGTAGCCTACGCCCGGCGTGCCGGCGCGCTCGCCGAAGTATTGGTAATAAGCCGCACCACTGCTGACTCTGTAATCGTGGTTCCCTGCGACCGCGTAGGTGCGCGCGAGATGCCGCCCCCACGACGGCCCGTAGCAGGTGCGGTATCGCTGGATGGTGCCGTTGGGATAAACGTTGTCGCCCGCGGTAAACACAGTGCCGGGAATGCTGTCGAGCAGCAGGGCGGTCGCTTCGTCGCCGGTCGAGCTGCACGACGCGATGTCGCCCGCTCCGACGAGCACTTCGGCGCCCGTCAGCGGTGTGAGCGTGGGGGTGGGATTGGCGCTTTCGGCCACGGTCCGCCCCGGGCGCTCGTTGCAGGCGGTGAGCCCCGCGAGCGCGGCCGCGCACACGAGCGTTTTCCGGGTCCAAACCCCGGCGGAAACGACTAACTTTGGCATTGAGCTAACCTTTACCCGATCGAGCCATGATGATCAGCAAGGAAACCGCGGACGCGTTGAATGCCCAGGTAGGGCATGAGTTCGGCGCGTCGATGCAGTACATAGCCATCTCCTGTTACTTCTCCCAGGAAGGTCTGCCGGAACTGTCGCACCACTTTCAGCTCCAGGCCGATGAAGAGCGCGCCCATGCCATGCGAATCGTCCAGTATATCGTGGACGCGGACGCAACGCTCAAGATCCCTTCGATTCCGGCTCCGCGCGGCACGTTCAAGTCTGCCGAAGAGGCCGTTCAGCTGTCGCTGGATTGGGAGCTCAAGGTCACGACTCAGATCAACGAGCTGATGGATCTAGCCATCAAGCAGAACGAGCACCTCACCCGCAACTTCCTCGAGTGGTTCGTCACGGAGCAGCTCGAAGAGGTGTCGAGCATGGACATGCTGCTGCGCATGGTCAAGCGCGCGGGGGAGCAGGGGCTGATGTTCGTCGAGAGCCACCTGGCGCGGAAACTCCACGGCGGCGAAGCGGCGGCGGCGGCAGCGGATTGATCCCGGCCCGCGGTTAATTCCGGCCGTGCAAGAAAACATTCTGCTGGTTCAGCTCACGCTGCAAGCGCTGTCGTCGGTGGCGATCGCCGGCGGTCTGGTGTATGCCGCGGTCCAGTTCCGCAGCCAGCGCAAGGCGCAGCTCGTGGCGAATTTCTCCAAGCTCGTCGAGCTGCAGTACCACCTGCGGGAGCTGCGGGTGCAGAATCCGTCGCTCGCGTCGGTGCACGCCGGCGACGTGGACAATCTGCATTCGGAGCGGGAGATTCAGGAGTATTTCCTGAATCTGATGCAACTGTCACTGTTCGAGATCGCCTGGTACGCGCACGACCACAAGCAGCTCTCCGACGAATACTTCAATTCGTGGGAGCGGCGGATGAGGCAGCTCGCGCGCGAGGACTCATTCCGCAAGATGATCCGGAATCCGTCGTCCAAGATCATGCACGACGATTTCGAGACTTACATAACGAAGCTGGCGGATTCCGCCGAGCAGGCTGGTTGAGGGCGGGGTAGCCGGGGTGTATCTTTAGGGACTGTCCGTGCAAGCGGCGGACGGGACGTGGCGCAGCCCGGTAGCGCACCTGAATGGGGTTCAGGGGGCCGCGGGTTCAAATCCCGCCGTCCCGATT
>DATLBG010000070.1:0-41925 GCA_035527035.1 Gemmatimonadaceae bacterium
GCAGCTCGCGTCGCACCAGCGCGCGGCCGCGATCATCGCGGGCATTGCCCGCGAAGCCATGAAGATCGCGGGCGAGCGGGCGCGCACCGAGGCGCCCATCGGGGAGTTCGAGCTCAAGCAATGGATCCTCGACGAGTTCGCGAAGGCGAAGCTCGAAGCGCCGGACCACGGCCCGATCGTCGCGATCGGTCCGAACGCGGCGAATCCGCACTACGAGCCGGGCGCTGACACCTCAGCGCCCATCCAACGCGGCGCGATCCTGCTGATCGACCTTTGGGCGCGCGAGCCGGACGGAGTGTACGCGGATCAGACGTGGATGGGCTCGCTCGGTGATCCGAGCGCGCGAAACCGGGAGATATGGGAAGCGATCCGCGACGCCCGCGACGCGGCAATCTCGCTGCTGCGCGCACGCATTGGCGCCGGCACGCCAGTTCGCGGGGGCGAGGTGGACGACGCGGCGCGCGCCGTGATCACGGACCGCGGCTTTGGAGCGGAATTCACGCACCGCACCGGCCACTCGATAGACCCACGCGACCTGCACGGATCGGGTCCGCACATAGACAATCTCGAGACGCGCGAGGAGCGCGCGCTGCTGCCCGGAGTCGGCTTCTCGATCGAGCCGGGGATTTACGTGCGCGGGGAGGTGGGGATGCGGGCGGAAGTCAACGCGTTCGTGGGCAAGGACCTCGTCGTGACGCCCGACGAGGTTCAGCGCGACCTGATCATCGTGTGATCGCGCGGCTCGCGATCGCGGACCAGATCCCGGGATCCTCGCCGCCGAGGCCATACAGCGCGAACTTCCGGATCCCGAGCCGCCGCGCATCCCGCACGATCCCGGAGATCAGCGTGGCGTCGTTCACCCAGATCTCGCCGCGGCCAGGCGCCCGCGCCCGCAGCGTCGCGCTGGTCTCGTCGCGCGTGAGCTCGACGCCCCAGTCGCGCGCAGTCGCCACCGCTTCTTCGAAGGATATCCGCCTCCGCGCCGCGCCTGCCGCCCATAGATAACCATCAGCGGGCAGGAGCAGCATCACACGATGCGCTCCGATCTCCGCGGCGCGCGCGCCAACCAGGCCGGACATCCGGTCTCTTGGCGTCAACGGTCCAGCAGTCGCCGGATCGAGCTCGAGGCTCGCCGCCAGAAAATCGGTTACGGCCCCGAGGTGCCGTCCGGGATACGCTGCCGTGTCCGCGATCGGGACCACAATTCCGACCGGCGAGATACCGCTCGACCGGGCGGAGTCGGCGATAGCCGTGACGAGTCGGACGAAGGGGTCCACGTCTCGCGGGCCGAGCAGGCGCAGGTCGAGCAGCATTCCTTCGTAACCGCCATCGCTCGCGAGGGCCGCTGCCTGACTCGCGAAGCGCTTTCGCCCGTCGGCCTGCGACATGATCGCCCGCAGCACGTCAGGCCTGTAGCCGGAGGGTGTCCAGTTGGACACGATCAGTGCGTGGCGGTCAAAATATCGGTTTCCTGCGTCGCATCTCAACTCGAGCGCGAAGGTAATGGTGTCGGGGCCGGCGCAGCCGATCGCCAGAGCGGGCCAAGAATTCCACAGGCTGTCCCGGGAGGGCGAAGGCAACGGCTCGCCGGGAAATGAAATGAGCGTCCACTCCTCCGGCGGGCGCGGCGCCGATCGCAGCAAAGCGCAGCCGAACGGAGCGAGCAGCAGGAGGATCGCCCACGTCCGTCGCGCTCGCTCGCGCAAGCGCGGGGACGCCGAAAAAATGGCGTCTGCCGGTACTGTTTGTGCGTTACCGTTATTCAATGGCAATCGAACGCTCGGTCCACCGATTCTACCCGCTCGCGACGGCGTTTTTCGTGCTGACGGCCGGGGCGTGCTCGCGCGGCGAGGAGCCCGCGTACGCGAAGACTCCCGCGAACGGAAGCAGCCCGCGCGTGACGGTGATACCGGCGCCGTCGGAGCCTTACCGTCCCGTCGCCGTGACAAACCCCGTGCGTCTCAGCGGAATGGTGCTCTTCACCGGAGCTCGTCCGCAGGACTCGACCGCGACGCCGGCCCGGGACCAGAACGTCTGCGGCGCGACGGTTACCGTGCCGACTCTCTCGATGCAGGACAGCGCCCTCGCAGACGTCGTGGTGTGGCTCTCCGACAGCAGGACGGGCAGGCCGCTTCCCGCCAGCAGACGGTTCGAGCTCGTCGCCCAGAAGTGTGCCTTCTTCCCGCTCGTTCAGGCCGTGGCCGTGGGAGGCACGCTCAACGTGCGGAATGACGACGCGGTCATTTACAGAAATCACGCAGTGGACACGCGCACCGGTGAGACGGTAACGGAGCTTCCGTTCACGGATGCAGGACAAGTCATACCTCTCGATCGTCAGCTCGCCGCGCCTGTGCTGCTCGAGGTGAAATCCACTTCGCACCCATGGATGCGCGCGTGGGTCGCTGCGTTCGATCATCCGTACTACGCCGTGACAGGGAAGGGCGGAAAGTTCTCGATCGACGGCATCGCGCAGGGCACGTACACGCTGAAGGCCTGGCATCCCGCGCTGGGCGTCACGACTCATCCAGTGACGATAGGACCCGACGGCGCCGGCGTCACGATCAGGTTCGGTGACCCCTCGACGGCCGCGAGCCCCGCTACGGGCGCGCAATGACCCGGTCTATTGCCATCGCGAGGAACAGCAGCGCGAGGTATAGCAGGGAGAAGCGGTACAGCCACCAGGCCAGCCCGGTCCACTCCTCGCTGCGGCGCAGCTTGATCACTGCTCCCAGGAAAATCGCGTTCAGAAAACTTGCGCTCACGAGGTAGGTCCAGCCCAGCGCGCCGAACGCAACTGGCAGCACTGTGAGCGGGATCAGAATGAAGAGGTACAGGAGCATCTGGTCCATTGTCTCGCGCTCCCCCCAGACCAGCGGCGCCATCGGTACGCCCGCGTTGCCGTAGTCCTTCTGCTTGAGCAGCGCCAGCGCCCAGAAGTGCGGCGGCGTCCAGTAGAAAACGATGGCGAACAGGAACAGCGCCGTGAGGTCCACCCGATTCGTGACTGCGGCCCAGCCCACCAGCGGAGGAAAGGCGCCCGCGGCCCCTCCGATCACGATGTTCTGCGGACTCGACCGCTTGAGCCAGCGCGTGTAGATGAAGACGTAGAAATAGAAGCCGCCAAGCGCGAGGACGGCCGTGAGCACGTTGGCGAAGCTCGCCAGCAGGAATGTGGCGGCCGTGGCGAGCGCAACGCCGAAAGCGAGAACGGCCGCCGGCGACATCCTGCCGCTCGGGATCGGCCGAAGCTTCGTCCGGGCCATGGTGTCGTCTATGTCGCGGTCGAAGTACATGTTCACCGCGTTCGCGCCGCCGGCCATCAAGTATCCTCCGGCCAGCACCACCACCAGCAGCAGGAGCGACGGGCGCCCCGCTACGTACATCGGGGCCGCTGTCGTCACGAGCAGAAGCAGGATGATGCGCGGCTTCGTGAGCGATAGGAGGTCCTGCGCTAGCGAGCGGGCCTTCTCGGTCATGCGCTATCGCCCTGCCGCGCAACGGCGGCGAACGCGAAGGCGGTGAGCCACACCAGCGTGCCCAGCGCCTGGTGCAGCAGGCGCAGCGGCAGCGGCAATCCGGTCTCGACCATCGCCGCCGCCACGAGGATCTGCGCCACGACGGCCGCGAGAGTGATCTTCGCCCAGAGCTTCGCGCCCTCCGGCTTTGCGCGCTTGCGAAGGGCGACAACCATTCCCACCAGGTGAAGCAGAAGCACAACCGCGAGCACGCGATGAATCAGCTGCACGCCAAGCGGCGTGCCTGTAGCCGTGACGCTGCGGCAGTGCGGGAATCCCACGCACGATGATGCCGCCGCTGCGATGTTCGCGGTGGCGCCTCCCATCATCACGGCGAGAAACGCCATCGCCGCGGCGACCGCCGACGCGCGCCGCGTTCTTGGAGAAGCAGGTGCCCGTGATGCGGCGAGCACGCGTGCCCGAAGCGAGGCCAGCACCAGGGCCGCGATCAGCCCCATCGCGATAGCGAGGTGAATGAGAACCGCTCCGGCGTGGAGCTCGAGCTTCACCGTCACCGCACCCAGCAGCGCCGCGGCCACCACGAGGAACCCCGCGGCGGCAGCGGGCCGCAGAACGCCCCGCGGTCCGCCGACTCCATGCGAGCCGCGCGCGCGCCAGGCCGTCAGGACCAGCGCGAGAATCGCGAGCGTCAGCAGCGCGGCGACGTATCGGTGGGTCACCTCGATCACGAGATCGACCCGGTTCAGCGGCGGAACCCAATGTCCATTGCAGCGCGGCCAATGGTCGCCGCAACCCATGCCGGAGCCCGTGATGCGCACGAACGCGCCGAGCGCGGCCTGCAGGTACGCCAGCGCGAGCGCGGCGTACGCCAGCCGCGTCAATCCGGAAGCGCGAACCAAGTGGCCGTGAGGAGTGCGCCTAACGCCAGCGCTGGCAGTACCGCCCAGCCGATTTCCATCTCGCGCGATGGAGCGCGCTCGCCGTCGGGCGCGCGCCGGTCAGGTCCCCAGCGCATTCCGCCGCGACGCGAGTGCTTGCGGCGGTCGTCGGCGTATCGGCCTGAAGCCCGCCCCGACAGCACCGATCTTATGAGCGCCGCTTGAGCCAGTGCGCAGGAAACGGCGGCGATCCAGAAGATTACGCGCGCGGCGGTGGGGCTCATGGCTGGAAGGTACTCGCCACTCATGGGCCTTTGCACTACCGTTTGTCGCATGAACTCTTCGCAGAGTGGGGAGCGGGACCTTCCGCGGACGATCGGGCTCTGGTCGGCAGTGGCCATTCTCGTCGGATCGGTCATCGGCTCGGGCATCTTCCGGTCTCCGGCGGCGATCGCCGACCGCGTGCCGAGCGTCAGTGGGATCATGCTGGTGTGGATAGCCGGGGGCGCCTTCGCGCTGTGCGGCGCGCTGACCGTGGCCGAGCTGGCCGCTTCGTTCCCGCGGAGCGGTGGCCCGTACGTTTACCTGCGGGAGGCGTGGGGCAAGCTGCCGGCGTTTCTTTACGGCTGGGCGGAGCTTACGATCATCCGGGCCGCCGCGCTCGGCGCCATCGCGACCACGTTCGCGGAGTATTTCATGCGTGCCCTCGGAAACGATCCGAGCACGGCGCCCTACTCCGACCAGGTGCACTACGTGGCGGCGGGCGCGATTCTCATCGTGGGCGCCTTGAACTACTGCGGCGTCCGCTGGGGAACGCTGCTTCAGAACGCGACCACGCTTGCGAAGTACGGCGCGCTGCTCGTGATCATCGGGCTCGCCTTCTACGTGACCTTGTCCGGGGCCGCGCCTGCCGCGGCGCCGGCGGTCGTGGGCGCGTCCACTCCTGCTGCCAGTGGAAGCTCGATCGCGGCATTCGGACTTGCCCTTGTCTCGGTGTTATGGGCGTACGACGGATGGGCCGATCTCAGCAAGGTTTCCGGCGAGGTCAAGGATCCACAGCGCGTTCTGCCGCGCGCGATCATCATGGGCACCCTCGCCGTGATCGGCGTGTACCTGCTCGCGAACGTCGCGTATCTGTCGGTGCTGTCCGTGGACGGCATGCGCGCGTCGCGGCTGGTCGCGGCCGACGTCGCCTCTCTCGCGATGGGTCCCGGAGGCCTGGCCTTCGTGGTCGGCGCCGTGATGATATCCACGTTTGGAACGCTCAACGGATCGCTGCTGACCGGTCCGCGAGTCCTGTTCGGGATGGCCGAGCACGGATCGGTGTTCCGCCATCTGGGCCGGATACATCCACGGTTCCAGACCCCGCACGTCGCCATAGGTACGGCGACCCTCATGGGGGCCGCCTTCGTTCTCGTCGGGACCTTCGAAAACCTGGCGGATGCTTTCGTGACGGCGATCGTGCCGTTTTATGCCTGGGCGGTCGCGGGGATATATCTGCTTCGCCGCCGCGTGGACTATCAGCCCCCGTTCCGCGTCCCCGGGTTCCCGGTGGTCCCGGCCCTGTTCATCGCGGCCACTATCTATTTGCTGGGCAACGCCTTGCTGGATTCGGGCAGCCGTAACGCCACGCTGGCGGTCTTCGGCGCGATTCTGCTCGGCATTCCGGTCTATTACCTGACCGGCGGCGCTCGGCGCGACACCAGGTGACGCGACCGGTACAAATCAACCGGTACAAATCAATAGTTGCGGCGAGGCGGCGAAAACGTAGTTTGTAGCGCACCTTGTCCTACCATTTCCGCGCTCTTCCAAGCCGGACAGCCACCCCCTGAAGCAAGAGGCAAATCGATGAGCAGATCATTCGTCCGTTTCGCGTCCACCCTGGTGGTCGCGATCCTCCCGTTAATCGGCGCTTCTTCCGCCGGCGCCCAGGGCGTCACGACAGGCGCCGTCGCGGGTCGGGTCAACGACGCGACCGCGGCAGGTCGTCCTGACGTGCGTATCGTCGCCGTCCACGTGCCCTCCGGCACCACGTACGAAGCGCGCACCCGCGCTGACGGCCGGTTCACGTTGCCGGGCATGCGAGTCGGCGGGCCGTACCGCGTGACCGCTTCAGCGATCGGCTTCGAGGCCGACGTGCGCGAGGACGTGTGGGTCAACCTCGGTCAGACGACCGATCTCGCGTTCACGATGCGCGAGGCCGCGGTCCAGCTCGGCGCGGTCACCGTTACCGCTGAAGGCGAGACGGTGTTCAGCTCGGCGCGCACCGGTGCCGCGACGTCGGTAAACCGGGAGGCCATCAAGGCGCTCCCGACGATCTCCGGCCGCATCGAGGACTTCGCCCGCCTGACGCCGCAGTACAGCGGCACGGGCTTCGGCTTTTCCTTCGCCGGCCAGGACAACCGTCTGAACAACGTCACGGTCGACGGCTCGTACTTCAACAACTCCTTCGGTCTCGCCGGACAGCCGGGTGACCGCACGGGCGTCGCGCCGATCTCGATGGACGCGATCGAGCAGCTCCAGATCAACATCGCTCCGTATGACGTGCGCCAGGGCAACTTCGTCGGTGCCGGCGTCAACACGGTGACCCGCAGCGGCACGAATCAGGTCCAGGGCTCGCTGTACTGGGCTTTCCGCGACAACCGCAAATCGCTGCACGGCACCAAGGCCGGAGACCTCACGGTCAACCCCGGCGAGTTCAACTTCAAGAAGGTCGGCTTGAGCGTGGGGGGCCCGATCATTCCGAACCGGCTCTTCTTCTTTACCAACCTCGAGTACGACGGGCTTACGTCGCCGGGCACAAATTTCCGCGCTAACACCGGGGGGCAGCCGGTCGAGGGCAACACCACGCGCGTGCTCGAGTCGGATCTCGTCACGCTCAGCAACTACCTCCGCTCGAACTTCGGCTACGAGACCGGTCCCTTCCAGGACTACGATCACGAGACGCCGGCGATGCGGTTCCTGGCCAAGTTCGACTTCAACGCGAACGACCGGAACAAGCTCAGCCTCCGCTTCAACGTCCTGGAGTCGGACACCGACGTTCTGCTGTCGAATTCCAGCTCCCTCGGCTTTGGCAGCAGAAGGAGCAGCACGCTCGGACTCAACTTCCAGAACTCGAATTACAAGATCCTCGAGAACATCAAGTCGGTGGTCGGTGAGTGGAACTCCACTTTCAGCAACGACCTGTCGAACAACATGATCTTCGGGTACACCAGCAACGACGAGAGCCGTGGTTATCGGGGCGAGATCTTCCCGATGGTGGACATTCTTAACAGCGGTACGACGTACACGACCTTCGGCTTCGAGCCGTTCACGCCGAACAACGAGCTCCGTTACAGCAGCCTTCAGTTCCTCAACAACATCACAAAGCACGGCGTGAAGCACGAGCTCACGGCGGGCGTCAGCGCCGAGTGGTACGAGTCGGAGAACGTGTTCTTCTCGGGATCGCAGAGCGTGTACGTGTACAACTCGCTCGCCGACTTCTACACGGACGCGAACGGATACCTGGCGAATCCGAACCGTACGACCTCACCGGTCGCGCTGAACCGGTTCCAGGTCCGGTACATGAATCAGCCGGGGTTGGAGAAGCCGGTGCAGCCGCTGGAAGTGTTTTACGCCGGCATCTACGGACAGGACCAGTGGCGCGTGAACGACAGGCTCCGCCTCACCATGGGCCTCCGATTCGACGCTCCGCGCTTCGGCGAGACCGGTTTCGAGAACGATCGCGTTCCGAACATGAACTTCCGCGACGAGAACGGCAGAAGCGTGAAGTTTAGAACGGACAAGCTGCCGGGCACCAACGTGCTCATCTCTCCGCGACTCGGCTTCAATCTCGACGTCACCGGCACGCGCAGCACGCAGATCCGCGGCGGCACGGGCATTTTCACCGGCCGTCCGGCGTATGTCTGGATCTCCAACCAGATCGGCGAAAACGGCGTTCTCACCGGGTTCGAGCGCCTCGACAACACCACGGCCAGGCCGTTCAACCCCAACCCGAACCGCTACAAGCCCGCGTCTGTGAGCGGCGCGCCCGCGGCGACGTACGCTCTGGCTTTCACCGACTCGAACTACAAGTTCCCGCAGCTCTGGAGGACGAACGTCGCCCTCGATCAGCGGCTGCCGTGGGGCCTGGTCGGAACCGGTGAGTTCCTGTACAGCAAGGACGTAAACGGCGTTTACTACATCAACGCCAATCTTCCGGCGAACGACTCGCGCTTCGTGGGCGCGGACAACCGGGAGCGTTGGACCGTTGACGCGTGTCCCGCGCTGTCCGGCACGCAGATCCGGGTGAACTGCCCGGTCACGGACGCAATCGTCCTGAAGAACCAGAACGATGGTTACTCGTGGAACCTCGCCGGCTCGCTCGAGAAGCCGTTCGGGGCGGGAACTTTCCTCAAGACGGCGTACAGCTACGGCGTCGCAAAAAACACGGTCGATCCGGGCTCCATCGCGTTCGGCTCGTGGAACAACAACCAGCACTCCGGCAACCCGAACAAGCCGGGTCTGGCGTACGCGGGAACCTCGCCCGGTCATCGCTTCTTCGTTGCCGGATCGATCCGCCGGCAGCTCTTCAACTTCGGAGCTACCACGGCTTCGCTCTTCCTCGAAAACCGCACGATCGGGAACACCAGCTACACGTTCAGCG
The DNA here is from genome assembly GCA_035527035.1 of Gemmatimonadaceae bacterium. GTDB lineage: Bacteria > Gemmatimonadota > Gemmatimonadetes > Gemmatimonadales > Gemmatimonadaceae > JACDCY01. The sequence goes on from DATLBG010000070.1 coordinate 9,000, forward strand.
GCGACCTCAACGGCGACGGCGGAACCAGCAACGACCTGATCTACATCCCGCGCGACGTGTCCGAGATGAACTTCGAGCAGTACACGCAAGCGGCGATCGTCGGGACCGGCACGACCGCCAATCCGCAGTTCCCGGCCGTGACCTTTACAATCGCGGAGCAGCAGGCGGCGTGGGAAGCCTTCATCCTGCAGGACGACTACCTCAGCGCCAATCGCGGCAAGTATGCCGAGCGCAACGCTGTGTTCCTGCCGCGCGTGACGAGAGCGGACTTCTCGCTCTCGCAGGAAGTGTTCGGCAACATCGCGGGTCAGCGGAACGCGCTATCCCTGAGACTCGACTTCCTGAACGTCGGCAACCTGATCAACAAGAACTGGGGCCTCGGCCAGCGCATCATTACCACGCAGCCGCTGGTGGCTCGTGGCGCTGACGCTCAGGGCCGGGCGCTGTACCGGCTGCAAAACGTCAATCGCCAGCTCATCACGAAGACGCTCGAGCAGACGGCTGGCACCGGTGACGTCTACCGGATTCAGCTCGGCGTGCGGTACAGCTTCAACTAACGCCACCATGGGTTAGCGCCGGAGCGAACAGCTTCGGAGAGAAAAAAGAATCCCGCCTCACGGCGGGATTTTTTTTCTCTGTTTTCCGGACGGCGATACGCCGCTCTAGAAAATCTCCAGGTTTATGTATCGGCGCGGATTGCGCTGAAAGTCGAGCGTGAGCGAGTCGACCCGGGCTACCAGCCGGCGCACGTCGTCGTACAGCGCAGGATCGTTGAGGAGCTTTCCGGCCGTCCCCTGGCCGCTGTCGAGCTTGGCCAGCGTCGAGTTGAGCTGCTCCGACGTGCGACTGAGGTCGGCGGAAAGACGCACCGCGTTAGCGCTGGCCGCCTGCAGGTTCCGCAGAGTGGAGTCTATTTTCGCTGCATCGACAGCCCCCGCGGCGTTCCGCAGAGAAGCCATGGTGAGATCGAGCTGTCGCGACTGGGCCGAGACTACCTGGCTGAGCTGACTGACCAGCCGGTCGGTGCCGGCCAGCGTCGACCGCAGGTTGGCCAGGCCGCGGCCCAGCACCAGCTCCCGCTCCAGTTCGCGGGTGATCGCTGACACCGATCCCGCGATCGAGTCGGCTTTTGACGCGAGCTGCTCCACGCCCGGCGGGCTGGGGCCGGCCGGAAGCGTGTCGCCCTCGCTGTACGTGACGGCGTTCGGCCGCTCCGGGATCAGCGCCACCGACTTGTCACCGAAGAACCCGGCGGGGATGATCGTCGCCTTGGTCCCCTGCGGCACGCGGTACCCGCCCGTCATGCGCAGCGTCGCGATGACTCCGCCGGTCGGAACGAACTCGACCTTGTCCACGTACCCTGCCGTGACGCCCGACAGCAGCACCGGCTGTCCCCGCTTCAGCCCCTCGCCCCAGTCGAAATGCGCGTACAGCGGATAGCCGCGCTCGAGACCGCCCCGCGACAGCCAGACCGTGCCGGCGACCGCGATGATCAGGCCGGCGGTGACGATGATGCCGACAAGAACTTCGTCGCGACGTTTCATCTGCGTTGGGGCGGGTGGGTCATAAAAACGAGAGCTCTTGGTTCTTGGTTCTTGGTTCTTGGATTCTGGTTCTTGGCTCTTGGCTATTGGCTATTGGCTGAACAAACCGCCAATAACCAAAATCCAAAAACCGCCTCAAATGAGATACCGCGCGAGCACCATCGCGGTCAACGCGTCGAGCATCAATATGGCGACAGAAGTTACGACCACCGCGCTCGCCGTGCTTCGTCCGACTCCCTCGGCGCCCGTCTCGGCGAAAAAGCCCTCGAACGCGCAGAAGAACGCGATGGCTGATCCGAACAGGAAAGCCTTGAGCAGGCTGTAAAAAATCTGGAAGGGCGCGAAAGAGAGCCGTAGACCTTCAGCGAAAGTGGCGAAGGACACTCCGGCCGCTTCCGCCGCGATCATCGCCACGCCGACGCCGATGGCGTCCGCAAAGATCGTCAGGAGCGGCACCATCACCAGCGCGGCGATCAGGCGCGGCACCACCAGGTACGCCACCGGGTCGTACGCCAAGGTCTCGAGCGCGTCTATCTGCTCGGTCACGCGCATCGTGCCGAGCTCCGCCGTGATGCGGGCGCCGACTCTGCCCGTCAGCACAAGCGCCGTCAGCAGCGGTCCCAGCTCCAGGATGATGGATTGCCGGCTGATGAGACCAACGACGCTAGTCTCCACCCCGGGCAATAGCTGAAAGCGCGTCTGCACAGCAGTTACCGCTCCGATGAACGCCGCGACGGCCGCCACCAGCGGCAACGAGTCGACGCCCATCTTCCGCATCTGCGCGACGATCTCCGGGCCGTACGTCCGCGGCGACATCGTAGCCCGCCCTATGTCGCGGACGAAGTATCCCCGCTCTCCGATCCCGGCGAAAACGTTGGCGACGGCTTCGATCAAGTTCGCACCCGCAGAAAGAGATACGAGCCGACGACGCCGAAGAGAATGCTCGGTATCCACGCGGCGAGATCCGGAGGAAGCAGTCCCTTCGATCCGACCGCCTTCGTCAGCTGGATAAGTACGAGGAAAACCATCGTCGTCGCGAGGCTGATGCCGATGCCGTACGCCGCGCCGCCGCGCTGCGTGCTGGTCGCGAGCGGCGCACCGAACAGCAGAATCACGATGCACGTCACGGGGACCGCGATCTTCAGCATTCGCTCCACCCGCAGCTGGTTTACGTCCGCGCCCGACCGCTCCATCGCCCCGATGAATCTTCCAAGCTCCGCAAACCGCATTTCTTCCGGCGCTTTGGGCGATGCGGTCAGCTCGATGGGCCGCTGGTCGAAGTGCCGGGTACGCGCCGAATCGAATGTGAACGTAATGTTCCCCGATGTGTCCGGCATAACGTGCATTACACCGTCCTTCAGCAGCCACCCGCGATCGGGCTTGTACTCGGCGGACGTCGCCGACAGCACGTAGCTCGGATAATCCGGCCCCGCGCCCTTGCGCTCGATGTCGATGCCGTGGACTGTGCGCTCGCTCACGCGGAGCGCGCCGATCTTGTACACGCGCCCTTGCTCGGCGGAATACGCGAAATTGAAGCGCTCGTTGCCGCGGGCGAACTGATCCGCGCGGAGCAGCTCCTGGCGCTTCCGGTTGGTGAATGGCGCGAGCTCGCCGAGCGTGAGGCCGGCGAGCGTCGCGAGCATTGCGCCGGCGAAGATCGGGGCGATCACGCGATAGAAGCTGATGCCGGACGCCTTCGCGGCCGTGATCTCCGAGTGCCGCGTAAGCCCGCCGATGGAAAACACCGTCGCGAACAGCACAGCCGCCGGCAGAATCAGAAACACCGAATCCGGCAGCCAATACACGTAGCTCAGCAGCAGGTCGCCCTGCGTGAGCTCGCGATTGAGATAAGTGTCGAGATTGTCCGTCAGGTCGAACACGACCAGAAGCAGCGGAAAGCCGAGCGCCGTCGCCATGAAGATCTTCCAGAACTCGCCGAAGACGTACCTGTCGAGCGGCCGGACTCGCGGGATCATGGCGCGGCCCGCCGCCGCTCGAGACGGAGGCCCAGGCGGGCGACATGGCGCGCGATCCATGCGCGGACTGCATCCGCCATTTCCCGCGCGTCGCCACCGCGCGACGTCGCGGACTCGGTTCCAAGCTTGAAGAGCAGGATTACGCCGGCGGCGCCGAAGAGCATGTTGGCGCCCCACATCGCCAGCGCCGGCGGCACGATCCCGCGATTGCCGAGCGACTGCCCGCCGATGAGCGCGACGTAATACAGCCCGAACACGGCGATGCTCACGCCGATCGTGAGTCCCACGCCGCCGCGCGGAAAGCGCAGCGCGATCGGCGCGCCGAGCAGCACGAATACGAGGCAGGCCACCGCCAGCGCGAACTTCTTGTGGATCTCAACCGAGAGCAGGTTCATCAAGCGACCCGCTTCCAGCATCCTGATGCGGGATGCTTCGACCAGTGCGGGCATGGCTCCAGCCACCGCGGCGTCCACCGGCGCCGTGGCCGGACTGCCGCGCGGCACCGCGCGCTCGGGCTTGGGCAGACCGGCGTCGGGCGTCTCCGAGGTGGAGGATGCGAGACCCGCGGACGGCGGGGGCGGGCGGCCTGCTCGCGCGGTCGCCGCGGCGGACGCGCCCGGAACTGCTGCGGAATCAGTGCCGCCGGCACCCAGAAAGCCAAGCAGGACGCAGTACGCGCCGCTGAACGACCACTCCCCCGGCGGGTCCTGGCTGGTCGCGAGGACCTCGCGGCTGAGCTGAACCTTCGCCGCCTTCGCCTCCCGCACCAGGCCCGCGAACTCGGCCTGCGCGGTGGTGTAGTTCCTTTGAGCTGCCCGTCGGCTCTGCTCCATCTCGCAGACGGTCATTTCGCGCTCGCCTTTGTACGTGCCCCCTTCGCTCTCACTGAATTGATTGCCGACGCCGCGCACCCGCACGAGGTCCACTTTGAAGAAGAGCCGCTGCAGCTGCGTCGGGTCGGCGACCGGGACGTCCTGGAGGGTTCCGTCGTACAGCGTCATCAGCAGATCGGACCGGTCGCGGGTCATCGCCATGTCGCCGCTGTCCGCGTGAATCGTGCGGCGCCGGCCGACGTCGCCGAAATCGTAAATGGTTATCTCGCGCATCCGGTTCGAGTTCGGATCGATGTGGCCGGCGCGCAGGTAGAACTTTCCCGGGCTGAGCTCGTTGATGACCTGCTCGCGAAGCGCGAAGGTCGGCTTTTTCTGCGCGATGTCGCGATGCAGCACGGCGAGCCGGTGGTTGGCACGCGGCATCACCTGGTCGTTGAACCAGATCATCCCCAGCGTCACGAGCACGGCGGCGACGATCACCGGCGTCATCACGCGGCCGAGTCCGACGCCGCTGGACTTCAGCGCGGTGATCTCGTTGTCCGCCGCTAGCCGGCTGAACGCGTACAGCGTGGAGATGAGCACGGCCATCGGCAGCGTCATCGCGAAGATGAAGGGAACCGTGAGCCCCACGAACTCGCCTATGACCGACCACGGCAGCCCCTTGCCGGCCAGCTCCCCGAACCGCTTGGCTACGTAGTTGAGGAGCAGCATGGACGTCAACGCCGATATGGCGAAGGTAACCGGTCCCACGTGCTCCTTCAGGACGTAGCGGTGAAGTATCTTCACGGCGTGAAATATACGGGTGGGCTGCTCGCGCTCATCGCGGCGGTCTCGCTCGCCGCAGCGGGGGAAGTCTCGGTATCGTCGGACACAGCGAGTCGGGGAGTTGTTCCCGATACGCTCCCGCCGCCGCGCGACACCATTCCCCGGCCGCGCCCGGACAGCACGCGCCCGCCCCGCGACACCGTCCCCCCGGTCGGCGTGCGCCTGCGAATCGGACTGGATTCGCTGCCGTTCCGGCTCCCGACCGTTCGCTCGCTGAGCGAGCGCGAGTCATTCAGGCTGGCGCAGGAGCAGATCGCCGCCGCGCGCGCGACAGCTTTCCAGCAGAACGTGCGGAGCATCATCGAGTCCACCTGGGGACAGGTCCAGGCGCGGACCTTCGCGACGCAGGTCCGCGGGGTTGCGTTCCCGGACGAGCTGCCACCGAAGCCGCCGGCCGGCGTGGCCGAGCGCGCGGCGACGCTCCTCGGCGACTACACGGATCTCTCCGTGCACCTGGACGGCCGCGTGGAGTTCAGGGCCGAGCGCGCGGTCAACGAGCGATGCTCCGCGGCGGGGGGATTCGATCCCGTGATCGGGTGCCGCACGGGGTTCGAGCCGCTGTTCGATTTCCAGGCGTCGCTGCGCTCGGGCGGAGTAGTCGCGAACCGCATCCATGTGAACGTGGACTACGACTCGCAGCGCGAGTTCGACGCGTCCAACAACATCTCGATCTACTACCAGGGCCGCGAGAAGGATCTCGTGGAGCGGTTCGAGATCGGCAACGTCACCTTCCAGCCGCCGCGCTCGCGGTTCATCACGGCCGGGATCCCGAGCAACAACACCGGCTTGCAGGCAATCACGCGCCTGGGGCCAATGCGGCTCAAGACGATAATGGCTCAGCAAAAGGGCAACATCGTCGGCGACCGCGTCTTCACTGTCGGGGATCGTACGCTCCAGGAAGTGGATCGCAGCATCGAGGATTATCAGTTCGAGCCGCGGCGCTTCTTCTTCACCATGGACCCGCGGCTAATCCGCGGCTATCCGAGCGTGGACATTCTGGATTCGCGCAGGCTGGCGACAGCCGCCGCCATGCTGCCGGACACCCTCCGGCCCACGCGGCTGTTCGTGTACCGGCTGCTGATCGGCGCGCAGCCGGCTACGCCGAGCGGGCCGCAATTTCGCCTGCTCGGAGATCCGGCTTCGCGCCGCGGCCAGGTTTACGAGTATCTCCGGGAGGGGATCGACTACTACGCGGATCCGTCGCTGCTCTGGATCGCGCTCGTGCGGCCGCTGTCCATCGACAGGGAGCGACTCGTCGTCGCGTATCGCGTGCGCCTTAACGGACGCGACACGATCCACGTCACGACGGGCGGCACGCCGGATCTCGAGTTCGCGCCGGACCGCGAGCAGTTCGCGAATCTGGTGTGGGACCCGCAGGTCGCGCCGGGCGATCCCGAGTTCAATCGCGAGATCCGCAGCGTGTACCGGGTCGGCGGCGCCGGCATCGTGCGCCCGTCTGTCAGCGTGAAGATCGTCACGGGGGCGGGGGACGATTACGAGCGGCCGTTCGGCGGCCAGTCGCAGACATTTCTTGAGGCATTCGGCCTCGCGCAGGAAACCAACAGCTCCACCTTCGACTTCGAGAACCGGCTCTGGCCGCGGCCGGCCGATCCGAATCTCCAGGTGGGATTCTCGACGACGCCGGCACGGATGATCAACGACCAGTTCCTCGTCTTTCCGTCCGCGCGGCCGTTCGGAAGCGACGGGCTGGCGACGGGAGGGAATCCGGCCAACGACGCCATCTACTCGACGCCATCGGAGCACCTCAATACTGCGCAGCGCCCGCGCGCGCTGTACCACCTGCGCATCCGGTACCAGGCCGAGGGCGGCGGCGACGCCGGGGGGTTGATGCTCGGCTCGGTCCAGCTTCGGCCGAGCTCGGAACGGCTGTACGTCGACGGGATCCTGCTCACGCGCGGAGTGGACTACTCCGTGGATTACGATCTCGGTCGCGTGACCTTCGCGCGCCCGGACACGCTTTTCCCTCGACCGCGCCAGGTGAGCGTCCAGTACGAGGAGAATCCGCTCTTCGCGGACACGCCCACGTCCATCACCGGCGCGGCAGCCGAGTTCGTGATGGAGCGCGGACAGATCAGCTTCACCGCGATCTCACAGTCGCAGAAGACGACCTTCAACCGGCCGCCGCTCGGCTTCGAGCCTGCGGCATCGCTCGTGGCGGGAGTCTCCGGGATATTCGATTTCGAGGCGGATCCGCTCACGCGGCTGGTGTCGCGTCTCCCGTACGGCCGAACGTCCGTGCCGTCGCGGGTGAGCGTCTCCGGCGAGCTCGCGATGAGCCGGCCGCGCCCGAACGCGGCAGGCCAGGCGTTCATCGAGTCGTTCGAGGGCGAGGGCGGAATCCAGGTCCCGCTCACCGATGGAACCTGGTACTACTCGAGCCAGCCGGCGCTGGGCACGCACCTCTCAGTGCGCGCGGGTAGCGACGTGCTGTCGGTGGATCGCGCCGCGACGATGGCGTGGCAGAGCACCGGTCTCGACGCGAGCGGCCGGCCCGTGCAATACACGATCAGGCAGATAGACCCCCAGACGGAGCTCTTCGGCGCCGGTGTCGCGGGGCCGGAGACGCTGCTGTGGATGACGCTGTATCCGCTGTCGGTGGGTGGGCTGTACAACCAGGAGCGGCGCGAATTTCAGTGGACCGCGCCCGTAGCCGCTACGGGGCGACGCTGGCGGTCGATCAGGACCGTGCTCGGTCCGTCGGGCGTGGATCTGTCACGCGTCGAGAATCTCGAGTTCTGGGCGCAGGTGGACACTTCGCCTGAGGGGCGCTCGCGCAACCCGCTTCTTGTGTTCGACCTCGGCGACATCTCCGAGAATACTCTCGTGTTCAGTCCCGACACGCTGCGTGTCGTGGGAGGCGCAGCTGCCGACAGCGTTTACACCGGGCGCAAAGCGCGGGGACTCGATCGTCTCGACAGTGAGCGGGATCCGTTCTCGCGCGCCTTCAACGTGACCAGCGACGACGTGGGCCTGCCGGGTGACCGCCCGGAGCGGCTGGTGCTGCTGGAAGGCGCCGGCAACCAGAGCGGCGTGACGCTGCCGACGCATGCGCTGTGCATCGGGGGCTCGCGCTTCTCGCAGCTGCTGGGCGACGCGCGCGCAAACTGCACCGTCCAGAACAACCGTCTCGACGAGGAGGACATCGATTCCGACAACGTCCTCAATCTGTCGCAGTCGGAGCAGGGCCAGGAGCGTTGGCGGCGGTACGTCGTGGATCTGGCCAATCCCGAGTCCTACAACCGCGTGGGGCGATGCGCGCCCGCACCGCGCACTTTCAATTCGGTTCCCGGCGCGGCTCCCGTCTGTTGGGTTTTGGTGCGCGTGGCGTTCCGCTCGCCCGACGACTCGCTCGGCGAGACGCTGCTGCGCCGGGTGCGGGCGCTTCGCATCACGATGATCTCCGGGCGCGGCGCGGCCGAGGACGAGTTCGTTCGTGTTCCCATCGCGCGGCTGCGGCTGACCGGCGCGCCCTGGCTCAAGCGCGACGACCGTCCGATCATCGGCATCGGCGGGGAAACGCCGGCGCCGAGCGGGTACGTGATCGCCGGCGTGATCGGGACGCAGGACAGGAATCGCACCGGGGGGATCGATTACGAGTCGCCGCCTGGAGTCGTGGACGAGCCCGACACCAAGACCGTGGCGCTCTCGTCCGCGCGCGTGCAGATCAACGAGCGGTCGCTCCGTCTGACGGCCGGCGGGGTCGAGCGGTACCAGAGGGCGGAGGCCTATTATCGCTTCCCCGAAGGCCAGAAGAACTTCATGGGCTACAAGCAGCTGCGGCTGTGGGCGCGCGGCATCAACGGCGGCTGGGGAGCGGACGGCGAGCTGCACTTTTACGTCAAGGTCGGTCGCGATCCCAACAACTTCTACATGTATCGCACTCCGCTGAACGGCGGCACGACGCGCGCGGCGTGGCTCCCCGAGATTCGCGTTGACTTCCAGAAATTCTTCGCGCTTCGGGCGCAGATCCAGAATGCGTTCCTGTCCGGCTCGAAGGCGAACACGTGCACTGGCCTGGATTCGGCTCTGATCGCCAACACGCCGGCGGCGCCCGGAGTTTCGTCCGGCGGACGGTATGCGGCCTGCGCGGACGGCTATATCGCCTACACTGTCGCGCCTGGCTCCAGCGCGCCGAACCTCGCGTCCGTGCAGGAGCTCGCAGTGGGGATGGTCCGCGTAGCTGAAGGGGGTGGCTCGAGGCCAATCATCCCCGGCGACACGCTCGAGCTCTGGGTCAACGACATCCGGCTCGGCGACGTCGTTGACCAGATGGGCTTCGCCGGACAGTTCGCGGCGTCGATCGTGGCCAGCGACTTCGGTGACATCCGGCTGAACTTCAGCCGGCGGGACCCGCATTTCCGCCAGCTCGCGGAGCAGCCGGAGTTCCTGACCGACAACGCCGTGGACATCAGCGCGGCGTTCCGGCTCGAGAAGCTGTTGCCGCGGTCGCTCGGTCTCGCGGTGCCGGTAACTCTCAACTTCACGTCCGTCGCGAGCGATCCTCTCTTCCTTTCCCAGTCCGACATCCAGGCCGAAGCGGTGGCAGGCCTGCGCGCCCCGCGCTCGTCCGCGGCGTCCTACACCGTGAGCGTGCGTCGCACCGTGCCGCTGCAAGGGCATTTCCTTGCTCCACTCCTGAACAATCTCGTTCTGAACAGCAGCTACACCTCTGCGTCCGCACGCAGCGAGTTTCAGGAGGGCGGTGCTCGCAATTTCATGCTCGGAGCGGATTTCAACCTGACGCGCGCGCTCCTGCCGAAGCTTTCGCGCTGGTCCCCCGCCGAACTGTACCTTTCGAGCGTGTACCGGAAGGGAAGCGACGAGCGGTTCTCGTTCTTCCGGCCAGCCTCGGTTCGCGGCGAGCAGCCGACTCCGGTCAGCGGCCGATCGCACACATGGCGCAACGGAGCGGTGCTCGCATTCAAGCCGATGGAGACGCTGCGCGCGCGGTTCGATCTCAGCTCGGTTCGCGATCTCCGCGATTACGATCCGACCACGGCGCTTGGGATCGTCGCCGAGTCGGAGGGGCAGTCGCTCGCGGGAGTGGACGCGGGTCTGGAGCGCGAGCGCGCGGTCCAGAGCGCCATCAACTTCGCGCCGGCGCTGCGGCCCTGGCTGCGGCCGCGGCTCGATTTCGCCAGCACCTATCACATGATCCGCGATCCCAACACGCTCTTCTACACGGATCGCTTCACGCCCGATGGTGGGGTGCGCGAGTCGCGCCTTCCGCGACGGCTCGCGAATTCGCAGGTGCTCAACAGCGGGATGTCGCTCGATCTGCCGGGCGCGCTGGCATTCCTCGGAGACTCCAGCATGTGGCTGCGGCGCGCGGTTCGCGGACTGCGCCCGTTCGAGCTCACGCTAAACCGGAACATGGTATCCGTTTTCGAGGGCACTGCTGTCGATCCGCCGCTGTCGTATCAGTTCGCCATCGGCGGGCCGAGCCGCTTCCTCAACGTGAAGGGAAGCCCAGCCACGAGCGCCGCCGTCACGAACCACTTCTCGATCGGCAACAGCTGGCAGCTCCCGCTTGGAGCGAGGCTGACGAGCAGGTATCAGCAGAATACGATGCGGCACTGGATCCGCCGCCTCGAAGGGGGCTCGACGACGACCGACGGCACGCAGGTGGTATTCCCGGATTTCGGACTGCAATGGAGCGGGCGGCCGCGAGGGCTGTCATGGCTGTGGTCGAACGTCGGAGTCAGCGCGCGCGCGCAGGAGACACAACAGCGATTCGGCACTCCCGATTCGCTGGCCACGGCAACCGACGATCGCAGCCGCAGCCGGTTCAGGAGCTATCCGGTGACGCTTGCCCTGACTTGGGCGCTGGTGCCTGGGCTTTCCACGAACGGCGGCTTCAGCCGCGTGCGGCGCGCCGAGGCCAAAGCCGGCGTGGACAGCCGATCGCGGAACACCGACTACAATGTGGACGTCGCGATGCCGTTTCGCCTTCCCGCCGGCGAGGGAAAGTACCGCGACGTGCGCACGCGGTTCAGCTACCAGAGCGGCGGGGGATCCAGCTTCGTCATCAATCCGCTGGCGTTAAACAACACCAGCCGGCTGTTCGAGAGCGGCCGCCGGGCGGTGACGCTCAGCGCCGACACCGATGTTGGCGAGAATCTGGCCGCGAGCTTCCTGGCCTCGCGCGTAGCCAGCTTCGACCGCAACTTCAATCGCGAGATAACGCAGACCGTTTTGAGCGCGGTCCTGCACCTGCAATTCTTCGGCGGGGAGATGAAGTGATGCAATGGTCCGCGCTGTTGGTCGCCTGCTTGATGCTCGCCTGCGACAAGGAGGCGCCGGCGCCTCCGACTACGGGGTTCAGCGGCGAGTCCGCGCTGCGCCACGCGACGACTCTGATGTCGTTCGGCCCGCGCGTTCCCGGCACCGAAGGCTGGCGCCGGTCGGGCGCTTGGATCGCCGAGCGCATGCGCGAGAGCGCCGACACGGTCTTTGCGCAGGAGTGGATGCACACTCTCGCGACGCGAGCGCAAATCCCGCAGCGGAACATCATCGCGCGATTCCGGCCCGAGCTCACGGAGCGGATTCTGTATGTCGCGCACTGGGACACGCGGCCCAGGTCGGACCTCGCGGGGACTTCCTCGGACCGCGCGCTGCCGGTACCGGGCGCGAACGACAACGCGGCCGGCGTCGGACTGCTGATCGCGCTCGCCGAGATGCTCGACTCGGTTCCTCCGGCCGTGGGTGTGGACCTGCTCTTCGTGGACGGCGAAGACTGGGGAAGCTTCGACAGCATGACGGACGTCCTGATCGGCTCCAGCTACTTCGCGCGGAACATTCCATGGCCGGACTACCGCCCGCTGTTCGGGGTCGTGTGGGACATGATCGGCGACGCCGATCTGCAGATATACCAGGAGATCAATTCGGTGCGGCAGGCGCCCGAGGTGGTTCAGCGAGTGTGGTCCGCGGCTGCCGATCTCGGGCTGTCGAGCGTCTTCATCCCGGAGCAGAAGACTCCGATAACCGACGATCACTTGCCGCTGCTGCGCGCGGGGCTTCGCGTGATCGATGTGATCGACATCGATTATCCGTACCACCACCGGCCGACGGATACGATCGACAAGATCTCGGCGGCGTCACTACAGAAGGTCGGTGACGTAGCGGCTGCGCTCGTCTTACCGCGGTAAGGTCTACTGGAATATTGCCCGGGGATCCGCCAGTCGACTTCCTGGAGCCGCGCCGCTGATCGGAGCCTGCTCCTCGCGCGAAAACTGTTCTTGCCTAAACCGACCGATGGCACCCGCCCTAACGCGAGTCGCTAATGGTTGGTCGTGCCCACCCCATCCGAGCGCAAAGCCCTCTTTTTCCTCGCCGCCGTCATCTCCCTCGGCGCCGGCGTCCGGATCGCCCGCTCAGACCGCGAGCCATCCGATGATCCGGCTGCCGCGTCGGCCCTCCGCGACCAGCTCCGCCGGGTGGATTCTGCTCGAGTCGCGAGCAAACGCGGTGGGCGGAAGGGCTCGGCCCGGCGGCCCGTCAAGGCTTCCGGCGCGGCTGTGGACATCGACACCGCATCGGCGGCGCTCATCGAGACGCTGAACGGCGTCGGCCCCGCGCTGGCCGCGAGGATTGTCGCGCACCGGGATACCTTCGGCGCGTTCGGCTCGCTGGACGGCCTGCGCCGCGTTCGCGGGATCGGCCCCGCGCTGTCGGCCAGGCTCGCGCCGCAGGTGACGTTTTCCCGCTTGGCGCGTCCTCAAAATGCGGTCGGCGCCCCGCCTCCAGGACGGCGGAAATCTCCGGCAAGAGCCCCGCGAGATCGCGGTTTTCCTTGACACGTTTTCGGCATCCGACGACCTTCCGCACCTGGGACGAGCGCGGGCGGGAGTTCCATCCTCACGAGCGTAAATGGCTGCACCCGTAGCGGTTAATAGCGAGCGGATAGGGGACCTGCTTGTCAGCGAAGGGCTGATCACGCAGGAGCAGCTCGCGCGCGCCGTCCAGGAGCAGCAGCAGAACGGCACGCGGATAGGCTACAACCTCATCAAGCTCGGCTTCGTCAAGGAGACCGACCTGACGCGGGCTCTCGCCCGCCGCTACCGCATGCCGGCCGTTGACCTCAAGAATTTCGAGGTCGATCTCAAGGTCGCCAAACTCGTCCCCTCGGAGATCACGCTCAAGCACCAGCTGCTCGCGCTGAAGCGCGAGGGGCGGACGCTGACCGTCGCGGTGACCGACCCGTCGCAGCTCGGAATCCTGGACGACCTCAAGTTCATCACGGGGTACGAGATCTTCCCGGTAGTCGGCGGCGAATTCACCCTCCGCGGGATCCTGGAGAAGCACTTCGAGTCCACCGATGCGCAGATGGAATCGCTGCTGCATGACATCGGGGATCTCGATCTCGACGACATCGAGGTGGTCGAAGAGCAGGATGAGGACATGTCGGCGTCCGCGCTCGCGGTCGCGATCGATCAGGCGCCCGTCGTCAAGCTCATCAACGCCATTCTCACCGACGCCGTGCGACGGGGGGCGTCCGACATCCACTTCGAGTGCTTCGAGCACGAGCTCCGTGTACGGTACCGCGTGGACGGCGCGCTTTCGGAAGTGATGAAGCCGCCGCCGAAGCTCAAGGCGGCGCTGATCTCGCGCTTCAAGATCATGGCCTCGCTCAACATCGCGGAGCGCCGCGTGCCGCAGGACGGCCGCATCAAGTTGAAGATCGGCAACCGCGTGATCGACTTCCGCGTATCGACTCTCCCCACGCTGTTCGGCGAGAAGGTCGTGCTTCGTATTCTCGACAAGGGCAACCTCACCCTCGACCTCGAGAAGTTCGGAATCGAGCCGCGCTCCGAAGAGCAGCTGATGGACGCGATCTCCAATCCTTACGGGATGGTGCTAGTCACAGGGCCGACGGGCTCGGGCAAGACCACCACGCTCTACTCGGCGCTGTCGAAGATCAACAACATCGACGTCAACATCATGACGGCCGAGGACCCCGTCGAGTACAACCTGTTCGGCATCAACCAGGTGCAGGTGCGGTCCGAGATCGGTCTCGACTTCGCCGCGGCGCTTCGCGCGTTTCTCCGGCAGGATCCGAATATCATCATGGTCGGCGAGGTCCGCGACCTGGAGACGGGCGGCATCGCGATCAAGGCCGCGCTCACCGGTCACCTCGTGCTCTCCACGCTGCACACGAACTCGGCGCCGGAGACGATCACCCGCCTGATGGACATGGGGCTCGAGCCGTTCAACGTCGCGTCCGCGCTGAACCTGGTCCTGGCTCAGCGGCTCGTCCGGAAGATCTGCACCGGATGCAAGGAGAAGTACGCGCCAGACGAAATCGAGCTCGCGACCGCCAAGGTGGACGGGGCCACGACGCTGCGCGAGCTTCGCTTCACGCAGGATTCGCTGGATGGCGCGCGGCCGAACGCGACGCCCCAGGCCGCGCCGTTCTGGAAGAAGATCACGCTCGATTCCCGGATCGGGGATGTGCCGTTCTTCCGCGGGAAGGGCTGTGACGAATGCCAGGGCAGCGGATACAAGGGCCGGCAGGGGCTGTACGAAGTCATGTACATGACTCCCGCCCTCCGCCGCCACATTCTCATGAACGAGGGAGCCGCGGAGCTGCAGAACGCCGCGATCAACGACGGCATGCTGACGTTGCGCATGGACGGCTGGCTCAAAGTCATGAAGGGCATCACGACGTTAGACCAGGTGATACGCGAGACCAGCGCTACGTGAACCAACCCACTCAACGGGCCCCCAGATGACCGGACCGAATCCGACGTTTACTCCGACGGCTGCTCCCACCGGAGCGGCGCCATCCGCGGTCGCATCGGGGTCGGCCCCGCTCGCGCTGGGCGTGAACCTGAGACAGCTGCTGGACGAGATGGCGGAGCGCGGAGCGTCGGATCTGCACATAGTCGCAGGCGAGCGGCCCAAGCTCAGGATCGACGGCGAGATCGTGAACTCGAACATCGATTACGCATTGGCCCCGAAGGACACGCTCCAGCTCGCGTACTCGGTGCTGACGGAGAACCAGAAGAAGCGGTTCGAGCAGGAGGACGAGCTGGATTTCTCGTTCGGCATCGCGAATCTCGCGCGCTTCCGCGGCAACTGCTTCAAGCAGCGGGGCTGCGTGTCCATGGTCATCCGCCAGATCCCGTTCAACATCCAGACGTTCGACGAGCTCGGCCTGCCGCCTGTCATCGCCAGGATGGCCGAGAAGCCGCGCGGGCTCGTCCTCGTCACGGGCCCGACGGGCTCGGGCAAGTCCACGACGCTCGCGGCGATGATCGACAAGATCAACAAGGAGAGGCGGGCGCACATCATAACGGTCGAAGACCCGATCGAGTTCATCCATAAGCACCAGCTCTCGATCATCAACCAGCGCGAGATCGGCACCGACACGAAGACCTTCGCCACCGCGCTGAAGTACGCGTTGCGCGAGGATCCGGACGTCCTGCTGATCGGTGAGATGCGCGATCTCGAGACGATTCAGGCCGCGCTCACCATCGCCGAGACGGGCCACCTCGCCTTCGCGACGCTGCACACGAACTCCGCCGCCGAGGCGATCAACCGCATCATCGACGTGTTTCCCTCGCACCAGCAGGCACAGGTGCGCGCCCAGCTCGCGTTCGTGCTGGAGGGAGTCATCACGCAGACGCTGCTGCCGAAGGCGCAGGGCAGGGGCCGCGTGATGGCCGCCGAGCTCCTCGTGGTCACGCCGGCGATCCGCGCGCTCATCCGCGACGACAAGGTCCACCAGATCTACTCGGCGATGCAGTCCGGCAAGAAGTTCGGGATGCAGACGCTGAACGACGCGCTGTACAGCCTGTACATGAGCCGGCAGGTGGCCGTCGAGGAATGCCTGCGCGTGACCGGCGACCAGACGGAGTTTCTGCGCATGATCGGCCTCACTCCCGAAGAGGTCGCCGAAGGCAAGACCGCTCCCTCTACCCCGCGGCCGGTGGCCGGCGCGGGTCGGAGGTAACAGATGCCCATCTTCACCTACACGGCGCGCGCGACCAACGGCGACCTCAAGACCGCGACGATCGAGGCAGCTTCCCGCGACGCCGTCATCGCTCAGCTGCGGAAGATGCGTTTGGCAGTCGTCAAGATCGACGAGAACGCGCAGAAGTCCACCAAGAAAGGCTCCGTCAAGATCCGCGACATCGTCGTTTTCACGCGGCAGTTCTCGACGATGGTCAACGCCGGATTGCCCCTCGTGCAGGCGCTCGACATCCTCGCCAAGCAGACCGAGAACAAGACGCTGTCCAGCATCACCCGGCAGGTGATGTTCGACGTCGAATCCGGCTACACCCTGGCGGACTCGATGGCGAAGCACCCGCGCGCTTTCACTACGCTGTACACCAACATGGTCGCGGCCGGCGAGGCCGGCGGTATCCTCGACGTCATTCTCAACCGGCTGGCGGCGTTCCTGGAGAAGAACGACAAGCTCATCCGGAAGGTGAAGGGCGCCATGATCTACCCTTCGTCGATTCTCGGCGTCGCCGTAGGCGCTATCGCGATCCTGCTGATCTTCGTCATTCCTACGTTCGAGGACATGTTCGCGTCCGTCGGCGTGCCGCTGCCGTTCCCGACCCGCATCGTGATCGGGATGTCGAAGGCCCTGCAGAGCTACTGGTGGGTGCTGATCGCCGTGTCGATCGGCTCGTTCTTCATGCTCAAGCGGTATTACGCGAGCCCCAACGGCAAGCTCGCGATAGACCGGCTGCTGCTCAAGCTTCCCATCCTTGGCGACGTGCTTCGCAAATCGTCGGTGTCGCGGTTTACGCGCACGCTCGGCACGCTGATCGCGTCTGGCGTGAGCATTCTCGAAGGCCTGGAGATTACGGCGCGCACCGCCGGAAACCGCGTTGTGCAGGACGCCATCATGGCGTCTCGCGCCTCCATCGCGGGCGGCGAGACCATCGCCGCGCCGCTCGCCAAGTCGGGCGTATTCCCGCCGATGGTCATCTCGATGATCTCGGTCGGCGAGTCCACCGGCGGATTGGACGAGATGCTGTCGAAAATCGCGGATTTCTACGACGACGAAGTGGACGCGGCCGTCGGGGGGCTGCTGTCGTTGCTGGAGCCGATGATGATCGTGTTTCTGGGCATCGCGGTGGGCGGGATGATCATGGCGATGTACCTGCCGATTTTCGATATGGTCAACGCGGTGCAATAGTCCCTTGGATGCTGCGAAGGGATCCAAGAGGTGAGACGCCAGAGGCCAGAGGTGAGCTAGCCAGAAGGTTTTTCGCCGGACCCGGCGGTGACTAGGACCTTTGCTCGATAACCGCAAATCATCCGGCGAATTTCGACTGCTTCACCTGAAAGCGTCCGATACTCCCTGCCTCCCAGTGCTCCGTAATCTTTCGCGAGTTCGAGTTGCGACTCGAGCTCGGATGTGGATTTGATACTGTGGTCAAGGAAGCGCGCAAATTCCTTGAGACTGCTCGCCCCACATCCCTCAACGATGTTGAGCACCACGGATTCCGCGGCCCGGGTGGTCTGCGATTGCAGTGAGCCATAGCCGGCGCGCGGGAATCGTCGCGTAGCCCGCCGTACTTCGACTGCCAGCGCGTGCGATCGTGCCCAGATGAGGAGGCGTCGATGGTCTCGCATCGGTCCAAGGAAACCCCACTGACCCCGCCTGCAGAGCGCGTAATGTCGCGCGTGTAATCAGCACGTTTCGTTGTTGCTGGCATACTGGTGTCTGGCTTCTGGCCTCTCGCTTCTTGGATTCCCCTTCGGCGGTCCTCGTGGGTTGCGCGTCGCGATCCCGGCGCCCGCGAAACCCCCGGCAGGCCACTCCCGTAGTTCGGGAGTCCTCACACCGGAGTCACAATGCGGTTCAGTGCCCTGGGCAAGTTTCTCCTGGCGGTCGGCATCTTCTTCGCCGGCGCCGCCGCGGTCGGAATGCTGCTGGGCTTCGTGCCCTGGCTCGCACCGTTCATCGTCGGACTCGTCTTCTTCAAGTTCATCTTCGTTCTCGCGGCCGTCCTCATGCTCGCGGGCGGCGTGTCCTGGTACTACGCGCGCCAGACCAACGAGGTCTGACGCGCGCTAGTCAGCTCTGGAGCGCGAACACGAAGCGCTGCTCCACGAGCTGCCGCACCGGCCGCCCTCCCACGCGCGCGGCGCGATAGCGCGCCCGCCGCAGGAAGTTGCGAACGGCCGACGTGAACTCCGGGCTCGTCGAATCCAGAATCGTGATGTCGCTTTCGACGCGCCCGTTCGCATCCACTATGAACCGCGCCGTCACCGTTCCCGAAACGGCGTTGCGTATCGCCCACTCCGGATACTCGGGCCCCGCCTTGGATAGCGGAGCGGCGGGCACTTCGACCTCGCCCACTTCATAGGGGCCACTCCGCACTCCGGAGCCCGCCTCCGCTGGTGCGGCCGGGTCACCGTTCGTGGCGGCCGGCTCCGCGGCGACTGCCGCCGACGGGTCAGCCAGCGGGACCTGGGTCGCGGGAATAACCGACGGCTCAGCCGCGGGCGCAGCGATCTTCTGCTGAGCCTGCGCAGCGGGCTTCGACGGCTCGGCCCGCTGTGCCGGCGCCTGACGTGCGACAGGAGCCGGCGAGACCGGACGGGCCTCGGGAACGAAGTACACGCGCGGGTCCGGCACTTCGCCGCGCTCGACCGCAGTACGCGTCGTCGCCCACAGCGCAGCCAGCACCAGCGCTACGTGCAGCGTGATGCTGAAGAACGAGTGTAGTCCCGTCGTAGTGTGGCCGGTGTGTCCCGACTCGATGAGGTGCATGGTACGCATGGCGTCTCCGTGTTGGTGCTACACAGTAGACGCACAACGCGGACTTTCATGCACACGAAACGATGAAAATTCGATGAAGCCGGCTTAATGAAGATTCGGTTAAGGCGAGCAAGAATCGGATAGCCGGCCCTCCGGCGCTCTCCTAGCTTCACTCCCATGGCAGCTATGCGAAACACCCCCGCCGATCGCGACCAGGCGGGCACTCCCGCCGGGGAGCGCCTCGCCCGTCGGGCGCGCGCGTACATGGACCAGCACCCCACGGAGCGGATCACGCTCTCCGCGCTCGCCCGGCAGCTGGGCGCGAGCCCGTCCCACCTGCAGCGCACGTTCAAGCGGGCGATGGGCCTGTCGCCGGCCGAGTACGCCCGCATGCAGCGTCACCAGCAGTTCAAGTCGGCGATGCGGAACGGAAAAACGGTGAGCGAGGCCACTTACGACGCCGGCTTCGGATCGAGCAGCAGGGCATACGAGAACGCGGCCGGAGCGCTCGGCATGACGCCGGCTACTTACAGAAGGGGAGGCGAAGGAATGGAGATCCAATATGCAGTCACGCGCTCGCCGGTCGGGCGCATTCTCGTGGCCTGGACGGCTCGCGGCCTGTGCTCGGTGCGCATCGGAGATTCGCAGCGCGCCGTGTTCGACTCCCTCCGCGCCGAGTTCCCCAACGCGGCCTTCAAGTCCGCGTCGGAGTTCTCGCCCTTTGCGGCGGCCATGCTGGAGCACGTCACCGGCGAGCGGCCCGAGATCGATCTCCCGCTCGACATTCGCGCGACGGCGTTCCAGCTTCGCGTGTGGCGGGCCTTGAAGCAGATCCCGTACGGTGAGACGCGCTCGTACAGCGAGGTCGCCGAGTCGATCGGCGCGCCGCGGGCCGCGCGCGCGGTCGCCCGGGCGTGCGCGACGAATCCGGTCGCGCTTGCGATACCCTGCCATCGCGTCGTGCGTAACGACGGGTCGCTCGGCGGGTACGGGTTCGGCGTTGAGCGGAAAGAGGTGCTGCTGGCTACGGAAAAGCGCGCTGCGGGAACAGCGCGCGCAACGCGCGCTGCGCGGAAGGGATCCTAGCCTCTCCGGCTCCCGTCGGGAGCATCGAACACCTGACCCGCCAGGAACCCACGCAGTGCCGCTTTGGCGTCGAGCGCCAGCGCCCGGAACCGTTCCGCTGACTCCGGCTTCATGTGCACGCGCGTGAAGAGAACCAGCGCGAACATTTCGCCGGACGCGACCGACCCTCCGCAGCCGATGACCGACCGGATCGAGTAGGGTCCTACGAACTCGTCCTGCGCCGGGATGTATGGACTGTTCGCGGCGTCGGGCACGAAGAACACGCCGTAGGTCTTACCGCCGAGATCGCGCACCACGGTGGAATCGCCGACCACGTCGCTCACCTGAAGCCCGAAGGCCTTGATCAGCTGAGAGATCATCGGAGCCTTTTCCACCACCTCGGCGCTCAGGAGAGGTATCGCCTTGTGGCCGCGCGAGGTGGTGCGCGAGTTCCACTCCGGCTCCAGCCCGACGGTTCCGAGAAGCGTGAGACAGCGGGTATCGGCGCGGACCGCGTGGTCGCCGGCTGCGCGCCTCGCGAAATCCTGTAGATCTCCGTCGAGCCTCGCGAACGGCTGCGTGACGTACAAGCGGACCAGCGCGCACGCGGGGTTTCCCGCTGGATCGACCAGCTCGTCGAAGAAAAACTCGCAGATCGCGCGCGCGGCTTCTTCGATGGACGAGGCTCCTTCAGCCGCTTTCGCGATGCCCAGACTGCATCGCAGCCGCTCCGGCAGGCCGAAGGACGCGAGATTCGTTTTTGAGAGCTGACGCATCATGCTTCAAGGTAAGCTCCCGGCGAGCTCCATCGCGCCATTTTGGTGGCGTCGCGGTATTATCGAGGACATGGACGTTGCAGCGGTAGCAGGACAGCTCTCGCACAATCCGATGCTCGCGATTCCGCTCCTGTTCGCGGCAGGCGTGCTCACGAGCCTCACACCATGCGTGTACCCGATGATCCCGATCACCGCGGCGATCGTCGGCGGCAGCACGATGAGCGGCGCGCCAACGTCGCGCTTCACGGCGGCGGGGCTGACCTTTTCGTACGTGACGGGCCTCGCGCTGGTGTACGCCGCTTTGGGTACGATCGCGGGATTGACGGGCTCGCTGTTCGGCTCGATCAGCACGAACCCCTGGCTGTACTTCGGAATGGCGAACTTGCTCGTGTACGCGGCGCTGGTGATGCTCGACGTGCTGCCGGTGCCGGTCCCAACGAGCTTGCTCGCGCGGGCAGCCGGGGTGGGAGGAGGCGGGCGCTATCCGGCGGCGTTCGCGATGGGGGCTGCTTCCGGGCTGGTCGCTGCGCCATGTTCGGCGCCGGTCATGGCTGCGGTCCTGACCTGGGTCGGCACCACGCGCAGCGGGGTGCTCGGGTTCATCTATCTCTTCGCCTTCTCTCTTGGGATGTGCGCGCTGCTCGTGGTGGTGGGGCTGTCCAGCGGGCATGCCGTGCGTCTCCCCAAGGCCGGCTCCTGGATGATCTGGGTCAAACGAGCCTTTGCGGTGATCATGTTGGGCGTTGCGGAGTATTATCTGATACAGATGGGCCGGTTGTTGATCTAGGTATCAGGTATCAGGTATCAGGTATCAGTGGCCCGCATTCAAACCAACCATTCCCCCGATGTCGAAGCTTGCCCGCATTTTTGTTGCTGTCGCCCTCGGCCTCGCAGGCAGCGAGGCCCGCGCGCAGGACTTCGGGCTGCCAATTGGGACCACCGCCCCGATCGCATCGGTGCAGGCGCTGGACGGGAGCACGGTCTCGCTCGCGCAGTACGTCGGGAAGGGCCCGGTGCTCATTCAGTTCTGGGCTGCGTGGTGCTCGACCTGCCGCGAGCTGATGCCGTCGTTCCAGCGCGCCCAGCGGATGTATGGCAGCCGCGTGAAGTTCGTTGCGGTCGCCGTCTCCGCGAATGAATCGCTCGAGCGCGTGCGGAGGTACGCCGCGGCGCACAAGTTCACGCACCCGGTGCTGTACGACGCAAGGGGCGAAGCGGTAGACCGGTTCAACGTTCCCGCGACTTCGTACGTGGTAGTGCTCGACCGGCGCGGAAGAATCGTGTACACCGGCGTCGGCGGCGACCAGGATCTGGTCGCCGCGGTTAGAAAAGCGCTGTAGCGACGCTACCGCGCCGCCGACCCGGCGCGGACTAGCTCGTGGTGTCGGCGGGCAGCGGCGCTATCCTGTCGAGCGCATCCTCGAGCTCCTTATATGACGCGGCCGATAGCGCGCGGAATGGACGCGCGGTGTACGCCACCTTTCCATCTTTGTCGATCACGTACAACGAGCGGTCGTCAATCCGCCGCGCGGGATCGAAGGCGCCGTACATCGTGCCGACTTGCCCGCCGGTGTCGCTGGCGAACAGCATCGGGAACGAGCTCTCCCGCGCCCATGCCGCCAGAGTCGTATCCGCGTCCGCGCTGATGCCGACGAGGACGATTCCGCGTCCGTTGTTGAAAATCGTGGCGTACTGATCACGGTACGCCTCCATTTGAATCGTTCAGCCGCGGGTTCGGGCTTGGCTGAAGAATGCGAGCACGACTGTCTGCCCGCGGAACTGCGACAGTCTGAACGGCTCCGCCGTCCGGCCGTATCGCGTCGCCGCGGGGAGCCAGAAGTCGGGCGCCATCGACCCGACGGTAGGCCCTGGCCGCGGAGCCGGGGCAGCCGTCGCGGGAGGCGCGACAGGCGGCTGCTGCTGGGCCGGTCCGGTGGCGGGAGCGCATCCGAACAGCACAGCTGCGCCGGCGAACAGTGGTAACGAGCCCCGTGTAAATCGTTCGCGCATGTCGTACCTCGATGATGGCGACTCCGAATTGTACGACTGAGGGACGAAGAGTTCTAGTGACGCGTGGCGCGCAGCAATGTCCGCGCTGCTCCAGCGCTGACGCGCTCGAATGCCACCGTCTCGCCGGGGGCTCGCTGGGCCAGCCGCCCGAGATCGACCGACGCCACGACACCGATCTTCGGGTACCCGCCCACGGTGGGTCCGTCCGGCATCAGGACGATCGCGCTTTTTCCATCAGGCACCTGGATCGCGCCGACGCACGCAGGACTGGAAGGCAGGCTCAGCTGCCCGGGGTCCGCGTCCGGCTCCCGGTCCAGCCGGTACCCGGCACGGCTGGAGCTCCGCGACACGGTGAACTCGCCCGACCAGAACGACTCACGAAACTCGCCGGAGAATGCAGAGCTGTCAGGGCCTTCGATTACGCGGATGGCCCGGTGCTCTCGCTCGGTGGTGCGCGCAAGCGGCGGGCGGCTCGCAAGGGAGCCGACCTCGTCGTGCGAGCAGGTTTGCAGCACGTCGCCTGCGCGGATCCTTCTGCCCTCCAATCCTCCGAGCGCAGCGGGCAGATAGGTAGACCGGCTTCCAAGCACGAGCGGGACGTCGATTCCGCCGCGCATCGCCACATAAATGAACGCGCCCTGCACGAAGCGCTCGACGCGCAGCTCATCGCCGGCGTGGAACGTTACGGGCTCGTCGAGCGGGATTGGCGCGCCGCTGCGGCTCAGCTTCGCGCGCGCGCCTGCGACGGCGATTACTGCCGCCTCGTCGAACGCGAGTGTCCCTCCGGCGAGCGTCCATTCGATCGCCGCGGCTCCGCGCGCGTTTCCCACCAGCGCATTGGCGAGCGCGAGCGCTTCGACGTCCATCGCGCCGGAGCGGGGAATTGCGTCGGCTCCGTACCCCGCGCGGCCCTCGTCCTGAACGGTCGCGAAGCCGGCCATCGTCCGAACGGTGATCATGACACCTCGAACTTCACGCGATCCCCCGCCCGCAACAGCGATGGCTGGTCGCGCGAGGCGTCGAACATCGCGACGCCAGCCGTTCCGATCAGCCGCCATCCACCCGGCGTATCGTGCGGATACACCGCGGTCTGCGAGCCCGCGATCGCGACCGCACCGGCTGGCACCCGCGTCCGGGGAGATCCGCGCCGCGGCATTCGGAGCGACGGATCGAGGTCCCCGAGATACGCGAAACCTGGGGCGAAGCCCAGCATGTACACGAAGTACTCCACCCGGGAGTGCCGGGCGACAACCTCCGCGACGGATAGTCCGCATGCCTCCGCGACGAGCGGCAGATCCGGTCCGTCATAGCTGACGGGAATCGTCACGAGCCGCCGCTCGCCGCTCTGCTGCGCAGGGGCTGGCGATCGAATCAGCTCGCGCAGCTTCGCTGTGAGCTCGCCCTCGTCCACAGCCGACGGATCGAAGTGCACCGCGAACGACACGTACGCTGGCACTACGTCGGTTACGCCGGGCAGGCGCTCCCTGGTCACCGCATCGGTCAGCGCGTGCACGCGACGACTGACCTCCCGGTCAATCGTCGTCCCGACCGTAATCAGCACGGCGGAATCGCCGAGCGGAGCAAAGTGCATCGCCGGTGCGCCCGTCAGCGGCGCGCGAACGGCGCGATGGTCACGCCGCGGCTCTGCAGGCGCTCTCGGACAGCCCGCAGCAGCAGGACCGCATCAGGATTGTCGCCGTGCACACACAGCGAGTCCGGATGGATCGGGTGAACCATTCCGTCCACGGAAGTAACGACAGACTCCAGCACCATCCGCTCGGCGGCGTCGGCCGCCGCGTCCGGGTCGCTCGCGAGGGCTCCGGGATCTGTCCGCGGGACAAGCCGCCTCGCTGACTGGTACGCGCGGTCGAGAAAGGCCTCGCGCGCGACCCGCAGCCCCGCATCCTCGGCGGCGAGGTGCAGCGCGCTACCGGGCATGCAAAGCACGACGACGGACGGATCGGTCTCGATGACCGCGCGCGCTATGCTGTCGGCGGCTGCGACGTCCACCATGGCGCGGTTGTACAGGGCGCCGTGAGGCTTCATGTGGGTGAAGCCCGCGCCGGTGTCCGCGCACGCCGCGGCGAAAGCTCCGAGCTGCTCGAGCATCATCGCTCGAATCTCCGCGGGCGACGCGCCCATCTCGCGGCGGCCGAATCCGGCGCGGTCCGGGTAGCCGGGGTGGGCGCCCACCAGGACGCGGCGCTTGAGCGCGGCGTCGATGGTCAATCGCATTGTTCGCTCGTCGCCCGCGTGCGCCCCGCAGGATATGCTGGCCGAGGACAGGAGATCCAGCAGGTCCCCGTCGTTGGGACTCCCTTCTCCCAGATCGCCATTCAGATCGACTTTGGGCACGAAGCAAACGATACGGCCGGGAAACTCCAGCGCCATCCAATCGTAGGTCCCGGCGGCGCCGGGCGCCCGGGAGCGCCCGCCCGGCTTCGCGTGGTATGTTTTGCGACGATACCCCGACAGGAATTCCTGATGGCGACTGCCTCCATCCCGCTAACCGACAGTCAGGACGCCGCGCCCGGCGGGGCCGTGCTCTGGCTGCTGTACGCAACGTTGTTCGCCTCGGCGGCCATAGTCGTGGGATTGATCTGGGACATCTCGTGGCACAGGACGGTCGGCCGGGACACGTTTTGGAGTCCGCCGCACGTACTGGAGCAGGTCGCCGCCGTCGTTGCCGGAGTGAGCTGCGGCTGGCTCGTCCTCCGCACGACGTTCGGCGGCGACGAGGCCGCGAAGCAGCGGTCAGTTCGCGTCTGGGGCTTCTACGGTCCACTTGGTGCCTGGGTTTGCATCTGGGGAACGGCGATGATGATCGCTTCCGCCCCGTTCGACAACTGGTGGCACAACGCGTACGGCCTCGACGTGAAGATCATCAGCCCGCCGCACATGGTTCTCGCATGGGGGATGATGGGCATCCAGATCGGGGCGATGCTGATGGCCGTGTCCGCGCAGAACCGGGGCTCGCACGACACGCGGTTGAAAATGATCTACGCGGCGAGCGCCGGAATTCTCCTGACGATGCTCGCGACCGTGATAGTGGAGGACGCCGGCTTCGGTAACGAGATGCACGCGCCCATGTTCTACAGGATGACGGCGATCGTCCTGCCAATCGCCTTGATAATGACCTCCCGGGCGAGCGCGTTGAGATTGCCGGCCACCACCGTTGCCCCGATGTACATGGCGATCGTGACGGCGTTGATCTGGCTTCTGCAGCTGATGCCAGCGACGCCGCTTCTCGCGCCGATCTACAATCCCGTCACCCGCATGGTGCCGCCGCCTTTTCCGCTGCTGCTCGTTTTCCCGGCGCTTTTTATCGACCTGGTCCTCCCGCGATTGAAGTCGATGAACGATTGGCTGCTCGCGCCGGTCCTCGGCATCGGGTTCGTGGTCGTAATGCTGGGCGTGCACTGGTTCTGGCCGGAGTTTCTGTTGTCGCCCGGCGCGCGCAACTGGTTCTTCGGCGTGGACAAGTGGGACTACACGGAGCGCCTCGGACCGTGGCGGTACGAATACTGGAACACCGTGCCGGCCGCGGAATTCATCCGCAAGCTGGGATGGACGCTGCTGGCCGCGACGATCTCCGCGAGGCTGGGACTCTGGGTCGGTAAGGGCATGGCCAGGTCGCAACGGTGAAGCTCGCGGCTTTGCGCGGGGTCGCGGCCCTGGGCTTGGTTCTCGTATGCGCCGCGCACATCGGCAGCCCCGACACATGGTTCGAGGGAGCGGCCGGTCCGTACCGCGTGCTGGTTCACGTTCGGTCGCCGGGAGTCATTCCCGCCATCGCCGACATCTCCGTTCGCGTGTACGGGCCCGCAGAGGAGCAGGGGCGCGTTTCCGTCTCCGCCAGCGTCAACAAGTTCGACGCGGCAGGCGCGCCGCCGCCGCCGGAGAAGGCGGCGCCGGTGGCGGGCGATCCGGAGCTGCACGCGGTGTCGCTCTGGGTGATGTCGGGGGGCTCGAACAGCGTAACGGTCAACGTGACGGGACCGCGCGGCTCGGGAACCGTGGTAGTGCCCGCGGCTTTCGTGGCGTATGGCAGGCTCGGGCTGGACGGTCCGCTCGCGATCGGTCTCGCGATAGTGGGACTGGTTCTGTTCGCCGGTCTCGTCAGCATCGTGGCCGCCGCGGCCCGGGAAGCCGCGCTCGTGCCTGGCGCTCCCGTGGACTCCGCGCGTCGCAAGCGCGGCCGCATCGCGCTCGCGGTCGCCACGCTCGTCCTCGGCTCGGCGCTCATCGGAGGACGCGTGTGGTGGAACGCAGAGGACGCGGCGTACGGGCGCTCGATGTTTCGTCCGATGGCGGCGGCGGCGAGCGTCACGGACTCCGGCGCCCTGAGCGCCGTGGAGATGCGCATCACCGACAGCGGCTGGGTCGCCAGCAGAAACGAAGCGGTCCGGCCCGGCCAGAGGCGGGGCGGCTACACGCCGATGATTCCTGACCATGGCAAGCTGATGCACATGTTCGTCATCAGCGACGACCTGCGGGCGTTCGCGCACCTCCATCCTTCAAGTGCCGACACGGTTCGTTTCTCGGCGTGGAAGCCTCCGCTACCGGGCGGCGCGTACCACGTGTACGGAGACATCGTGCACGAGAGCGGCTTCGGGCAGACTCTCACGGCGCCGCTGGCGCTCAAGGCGCAAACCGCGGAGCCGAGTTCGGGGTCTCGCGGCGACGACTCGTGGCACGTGAGCGTTGTCGCTTCCACCAGCGGGGCGGCATCCGATCGAGAGACGACCATCCGGTGGGACCGGGGCGCCGCGCCGCTTGTAGCCGGGAGACCTGCACCGCTCCGGTTTACGGTCACCGATCTCGCGGGCAATCCCGTTGCGCTCGAGCCGTACATGGGAATGCCGGCCCACGCCGTCGTCATGCGCGACGACCGCTCGGTGTTCATTCATCTGCATCCATCGGGCACCGTGCCGATGGCCGCGAAGCGCAGCTTCGATTTGCGCACGCCGACTGACACGATCGCGGGGGAGCTGTCCCGCCGGGTTACTGCGACCGACTCGGCTGCTTCAGCTGCTCACGCGGGGATGGCGATGAGCAACGTCGTCTCGTTCCCTTACGCTTTCCCGACGGCGGGCAAGTACCGCGTGTGGGTTCAGGTAAAACGGGCCGGCCGCGTCATCACCGGCGCGTTCGACGCCGAGGTTCTGCCGATCGCGGACTAGTTACTGGCCACGGCTCACCAGTGACCAACTACCGCCCGATCCAGTAAGTCGCCTTGATGGCGAATACGTTCTCCGGCGCCGTGCGAAGCACTCCCGACACGTCGCGGCCGAACTCAAAATTTCCGGGCGGCCCCTCTCCCGCTCTTCGCTGCTGCCAGACGAAAAAGAGCGCCGATCCCGGTCGGTACTCCCATCGCACGACCGCGTTCCCGAGGAGCGCGCGGTCGTGAAAGTCAGGGTCGCCGAAAGAAATGTTGCTGCCCGGCGCTGGCCGGACGGTGTAGCTATCCCCGGTGCGGACCAGCGTACCGCCCGCGATTGAAAATCGGTCGAACTCCCGCGACTTGGGGTACCGCAGGCTACGGAAGTCGGAGTAAGCTCCGGTCGCTATGAGCGGCTGCACGAACATCTGCAGCGAGAGACGTGGCGAGAACGTCCAGTCGACGCGGCTCTGCAGCGACAGCTCGTGGTACCGCAACGAGCCGAACACGTAGCGGCGCCCGAAAGTGCTCAGCGCGGTGGGGTCAGGCGCTTGCGTGATGTACTGGGTCGCCACGACGGCGTCCTCGTAACGCGGGGAAAAGCTGATCCGTAGCGAGGAGGTCGGGCGGATGTTGAAATCGAGTCCGTAGTCGGACGATCGTCCTTCCTCATCGTCGGTGAAGTGATCGTATTCCAGCTTGATCACGTAGATTCGCCGGCTGTCGGTGGTGAGATCGATTTCGATCGAGCGACTCGCCGGGTTGACCATCGCGGGCCCGCCGCGCGTCCGCCTGTCGTCATATGCCTGCGGCCTAAGGACCGTGTTCCAGGTGAACTGCCAGAAGTTCCGGAGACGGCCTTCCACGTGGAATCCGTGATATTGCTCGGTCTTATCGCCGTCAGTGTTGGTGTTGTAGCCGTTGAACGGCCCCAGCGAATACTGCCTGAAAATGTTTCCGGGCTTGTCTTCCTTGTATTGAACTACGGTGGAGAACGCACGGTACGCGGTCAGCGAATGAAACCCCACATCGTTGACTTCGAAGCCGGGGCTCACCCCCTGATAAGTCGCGCTGCCCACCCAGTGCTCACCTGAATTCTTCGCGCCTGCGATCTGCCACGCGGTGCCGTGAAGCGAGCGGCGGTTGGGATCGAACCGGTCCGACTCGAGATCGGGCCGCTGGAAATAGTGGACGGAGGAAAGCTGCGTGCGTGCGATCGCGGCGGGCGTTCCAAACACCGAGCTGCGCGCCAGCGACGCGTCCAGGCTCCATTCCCGTTGCTTCCAGCTGTGGTTGACATCCATTCCGGCGAAGTACGAATCACGCCGCAGCAGAGCGGCCAGCGGAGCGTCCTCCAGGTCCCGGTTGACCGCGGTCAGCAGGGCACCCACCGTGGTATTCCCCTGCCTGTAGTTCTGTTGCGCGCGGCCGACGAGATAATTCGTCATGGGCTCAACCGGCTCGGTTCCCCGTTGGCCGCCGGCGCCTGCGAAGCGGGCGGTCTCCCGGGTAGTCACCGCGTCGAGCACGCCGAGCGAAAGGCCGCCCGCGGTTTTTCCGGTGAGCTTCACCGCGCCGGCGATAGTCGCTTCGTCCGGAGCATCGACATAGGCCTGGCCGCTGACTCCCCGCTGTGGTGCCCGGCCGATCCGCCGCGAATGGAAGAACGTGGGGAAAGCATACGAATTGAGCGAGCGAATTCTCCCATACCGGAAGATGTCCGCGCCCTCGATGAAGAACGGCCGCCGCTCGGGGAAGAAGAGCTCGTTCGCCGACAGATTAACCCGGGCAGGGTCTACCTCCACCTGGCCGAAGTCGGGATTGACCGTCGCGCTGAGGCGCATGCTGCTCGTCAGCGAATACCTGAGGTCCCCGCCGAACTTGGTTTTGTACTCGCTCGCGCCGCGAAACGGGTTTCCGGGAGCGACGTCGAGGTACTCGGCGCGCGCCGTCACGTATGGGAGCAGCTCCAGGCTGCGCGATTTCGGCAACCCTTGCAGCCCGGTGAGGTCGGCCCACGCCTGCGGTCCGCTGGGCAGATGCTTTGGCGTAAACGCGAGCAGCATGGTCTCGCCTTTGCGCGCGACGTCCCGCCGGACCTGGATTCCCCAGGTGGTATCCGCCGCGCCCACGTTGTAGCGCAGCTGCGAAAAGGGAATTCGAAGCTCCGCCGTCCATCCGCCGGAATCGACTCGCGCACCGGACTGCCAGACCGCGTCCCAGGAGTTGTCCTGGCCGAAGCCGCCGCTCCCGGGAGCGAGCCAGGCTGCATCCCGAATGGCACCCGCCGGGGTGATACGAAACACGAATCCGGTGAGCCGGTCCAGATATGTGTCGAGATAAACCTCCACGAGGTCCGCGCCGAAGATCGGCTCGTCCCGCCGCGCCAGCCGGGAGCGGATGCCGGACGGATCGGAGTCGTGCATGCGGAGACCGAGATAGATCGCGTCGCGGTCGTAGAGTATCCGCAAATCGGTTCTCTCCGACCCGGGCTGACCTTCGGACGGATCGAGTTGCCTGAACTCCGAGTAAACGGGAGCCGTCGTCCAGGCCTCCTCATCCAGCTTTCCGTCTATGCGGATTTCACCGTGACGGTCGGTTGCACGCAAGACCGGACGCGGCTGCCCGCCCGCCACGGGAGAAGGCGCAGACTGCTGGGCCGCGACGGGCATGGCGAGAAGCAAAGCTGCGACTAGTAAACGGACCATTAGCGGGAGAGTGACGGGCCTGGAGCGGATCGGGCGGGAGAGGAGATGTCGAAAAATAACTGCTAGCCCGGTGACGCACGCGCAGGCGCATGCTGATGCGCGCTTGGTTTCGGGACATTGCGTTCGCGCGTACCTTCACTATGCAGCGAAATCAACGGGTCCGAAGCGCGCAATACCGTTTTCATCCTCTTTCCCGCCAAGTGGCCACAACCGCGCCCCGAGCGACCAAGCCGGACAAGAAGCCGATCGACTATTCGCGGGCGTGGAGCGAGGCGCGCCAGCTCATCTGGAGCCACCGCCGCCCGCTCGCGATCGGCCTCAGCCTGATGCTGGTGAACCGGTTCGCCGGACTGGTCCTTCCAGCCAGCTCCAAATACCTGATCGACGACGTGATCGGAAACCGGCGCGTAGAGCTGCTGCTGCCACTCGCACTTGCGGGTGGCGTCGCGACACTCATTCAGGCGGTGACCGGCTTCGCGCTGTCGCAGGTGGTGAGCATCACCGCGCAGCGAGCGATCACCGACATGCGCCGCGCGGTGCACGCGCATGTGCTCCGGCTGCCGGTCGCGTTCTTCGATTCCACCAAGACCGGCATTCTCATCTCCCGGGTCATGAACGACGCGGAAGGGATCCGTAATCTGGTTGGAACCGGACTGGTGCAGCTCACCGGCGGGCTGGTCACGGCGGTCGTCGGTCTCGTGGTGCTGTTCAGCCTGAACTGGAAGCTCACGCTGGCGATGTTGTTCATACTCGGGGCGTTCGGCGGCATGATGGCGGCTGCATTCGGGAAGATCCGGCCGCTATTCCGGGAACGCGGCGAGCTGACCGCGGACGCTACCGGCAGACTCGCGGAGTCGCTCGGCGGCATTCGCATCGTCAAGGTGTACGTCGCCGAGGAACGGGAAGAGAGGATCTTCACCACCGCCGTGGAGAAGCTTTTCCATAATATCGCGCGGACCATCACGGGGACTTCGGCGGTCGGCGCGGGAGCGACGATCATAGTCGGCGCCATCGGTGTCCTGATGATCGTCGTCGGCGGCCGGGCGATACTGGGTGGGACCATGACGCTGGGCGATTTCGTCATGTACATCTTTTTCGTCGGGCTCGTTGCCGCGCCGCTGATCCAGATCGCATCCATTGGAACGCAGATCACCGAGGCATTCGCGGGACTCGACCGCATCCGCGAGCTCCGCCAGATGGCGAGCGAGCAGTCGGAGGACTCGAGCCGCGCCCCGCTTCCGGAGGTCGAGGGCGCGGTCGCGTTCGAGAACGTGTCGTTCGAGTACGTCGCCGATCGCCCGGTGCTGAAGGGCATCTCGTTCGTCGCGGGGGCCGGCTACACGACCGCGCTCGTCGGCCCCAGCGGATCGGGGAAGAGCACGCTCATAAACCTGGTTATGGCGTTCAATCGGCCGGACCGCGGCCGCGTGCTTGTGGACGGTCACGATCTCGCCGGCGTGCGGCTGCTCGATTACCGCGCGCAGCTGGGCGTCGTCCTCCAGGACAACTTTCTGTTCGACGGCACGATCAGGGAGAACATCGCATTCTCCAAGCCCGGCGCGACCGAGGAGGAGATCCGTGCGGCGGGACGCATCGCCCACTGCGACGAGTTCGTGGAGCAGTTCGATCTCAAGTACGACACGATCGTCGGGGAGCGCGGGGTAAAGCTCTCGGGCGGACAGCGGCAGCGCGTGGCTATCGCGCGCGCCATCGTGGCCGATCCGCGAATCCTGATTCTCGACGAGGCCACGTCGAGCCTGGACAGCGAGAGCGAGGCGCTTATCAGGGACGGGCTCCGCTCGCTTCGCAGCGGCCGCACCACGTTCGTCATCGCGCACCGGCTCTCGACCATCGAGAGCGCCGACCAGATCCTGGTGCTAGACGACGGACGGCTGGTCGAGCGCGGGACCCACGCCGAGCTGATCGAGCTGAGCGGGCGGTACCGGCAGCTGTACGACAAGCAGTACGGCATCGAGCGGGACCGGTTCATCAATCCCGGCGAGGATTTCACGCCCGAGGAGCCCTCGTCGCGCGAGGGGATCCCGCGCGTTTCGAGCGGCAACTCCCTGTGAGCTCGCGCGCCCCGGCGGCGCCGGCACGATGAAGCACCGCTTCTACACGCTCGACGTATTCACGGACCACGCGTTCGGCGGGAATCAGCTCGCGGTTTTCCCCGACGCCGCAGCAATTCCACCGGAGCGAATGCAGAGCATCGCCCGTGAGTTCAATTACTCGGAGACGGTGTTCGTGCTGCCCCCGGAGAATCCCGCGCACGCCCGCA
>DATLBG010000071.1:0-12812 GCA_035527035.1 Gemmatimonadaceae bacterium
TTCCACGTTCCCGCGATGTCCGGCACCTCGGCCTGGCCACCCAGCCGCCCTTCCGTACCAACCTCGCGCGCAACACGGGTGACTTCGCCCGCGAAGATCCGCAGCGAGTCCACCATGTCGTTGATCGTGTTCTTCAGCTCGAGAATCTCGCCTTGCACGTCAACAGTGATCTTGCGGGAGAGATCTCCCTTCGCGACGGCCGTGGTGACGTCGGCGATGTTCCGGATCTGGCCGGTGAGATTGTTCGCCATCGCGTTCACGTTGTCCGTGAGATCCTTCCACGTTCCCGCGACGCCCGGCACTTCGGCCTGTCCGCCAAGATTTCCTTCGGTTCCGACTTCCTTCGCGACTCGTGTCACTTCGTCCGCGAACGCGGACAGCTGGTCCACCATCGTGTTGATCGTGTTCTTCAGCTCCAACGTCTCGCCGCGCGCCTCGACCGTGATCTTCCGGGACAGATCTCCCCGGGCGACCGCAGTCGTCACGTCCGCGATGTTTCGCACCTGGCTCGTCAGGTTTCCGGCGAGCGTGTTCACGTTGTCGGTGAGGTCCTTCCACGTTCCACCGACGCCGGGAACCTCGGCCTGGCCGCCCAGCCTTCCTTCGGTTCCGACTTCGCGCGCGACTCGCGTCACTTCGCCGGCGAAGACCCGCAGGGAATCCACCATGTTGTTGATGGTGTTCTTGAGCTCGAGAATCTCGCCTTGCACATCGACGGTGATCTTGCGCGAGAGGTCTCCCTTCGCGACCGCGGTCGTCACGTCCGCGATGTTCCGGATCTGGCCGGTAAGGTTGCCCGCCATCGCGTTGACGTTGTCCGTGAGGTCCTTCCACGTCCCGCCGACGCCGGGAACTTCGGCCTGACCGCCGAGCTTCCCTTCCGTACCGACTTCCTTGGCCACTCGCGTCACTTCGGACGCGAATGCCGAGAGCTGATCAACCATGATGTTGATCGTGTTCTTGAGCTCGAGCGTCTCCCCGCGCGCTTCTACCGTGATCTTGCGCGACAGGTCTCCCTTCGCGACCGCCGTGGTAACGTCGGCGATGTTTCGAACCTGGCTCGTGAGATTGCCTGCCAGAGTGTTCACGTTGTCGGTGAGATCCTTCCAGGTGCCGCCTACACCGGGCACCTCCGCCTGTCCGCCGAGCTTCCCTTCCGTTCCTACCTCCTTGGCAACTCGCGTCACTTCTGAAGCGAAGGCGGAGAGCTGGTCAACCATGGTGTTGATCGTGTTCTTCAGCTCGAGAATCTCGCCGCGCGCGTCGGCCGTGATCTTCCGGGACAGGTCGCCGCGCGCGACTGCCGTCGTCACGTCCGCGATGTTTCTAACCTGACCCGTGAGGTTCGACGCCATGAAATTCACGTTGTCCGTCAAATCCTTCCATGTGCCGGCGACCCCGGGCACGTTCGCCTGGCCGCCGAGAATTCCCTCGGTACCGACTTCCTTGGCGACGCGCGTGACCTCTGACGCGAACGCGTTGAGCTGATCCACCATCGTGTTGATCGTGTTCTTCAGCTCGAGCACCTCGCCCTGCACGTTCACCGTGATCTTGCGGGAGAGATCTCCCTTCGCGACAGCGGTCGTGACGTCGGCAATGTTCCGGATCTGCCCCGTGAGGTTTCCGGCCATGGCGTTCACGTTGTCCGTGAGATCCTTCCACGTGCCTCCTACTCCCGGGACCTCGGCCTGACCACCGAGCTTGCCCTCGGTCCCCACTTCCTTCGCGACTCGGGTCACTTCTGATGCGAAAGAAGACAGCTGATCCACCATCGTGTTGATGGTGTCCTTGAGCTCGAGCGTCTCGCCGCGCGCTTCGACCGTGATCTTGCGCGACAGGTCGCCCTTCGCGACGGCGGTCGTGACGTCGGCGATGTTTCGAACCTGGCTGGTGAGATTTCCCGCGAGAGTGTTGACGCTGTCCGTCAGGTCCTTCCATGTGCCGGCAACACCGGGAACTTCCGCCTGACCGCCGAGCCTGCCTTCCGTTCCCACCTCGCGCGCGACTCGCGTGACCTCGGAGGCAAAAGCGCTGAGCTGATCGACCATCGTGTTCACCGTGGTGCCGATCCTGAGGAACTCGCCCTGTAACGGCTTGCCGTCCATCTCCAGCACCATCTTCTCGTTCAGGTCCCCCTCGGCGACGGCGGTGAGCACGCGCGCGACCTCGGTGGTCGGCTGCACGAGGTCGGTAATCAGCGAATTCACGGACCCGATCATCGAGCGCCAACCGCCCTCCAGA
Source organism: Gemmatimonadaceae bacterium (assembly GCA_035527035.1). Classification (GTDB taxonomy): domain Bacteria; phylum Gemmatimonadota; class Gemmatimonadetes; order Gemmatimonadales; family Gemmatimonadaceae; genus JACDCY01. Next base: position 2,242 of record DATLBG010000071.1, read on the forward strand.
TCCGGCACGAAGGCGCGGTCATGCATCTGGCCCTCGCTGCCGATCGTCGTTGCGACTCTCCGCAGCTCGCTCGTGACCGACTGATTCCGCTCGGCGATCGTGTTGAACTCGTGGACGATGTCGTTCAACATCGGGTCCGGGCTTTCGGGCAGCCGCACGCTGAAGTCGCCGCCGCAGAGATCCTTGAGACCGGCAAGAAGCCGCCTCATCTCGATCTGCCTGGAGCCGTTCCCGTTGGTGGTCTTCCCATTCCCGTTGCGCTTGCCGGACTTGGCTCTGCCCCGCCTGCGGGCATGCGCGGACCCGGGGGGAGCGTCAGCGACGCCCTCGATCTCGATCTCGTCTCCGATTTCCACGGATTTCCTCGATTGTCTGTGTGCGGCGCGGGTGGGGCGCCGTGACTCCCGGCCGGACGACTGTCCGGCCCACATCAGACTACTTCTACTTCAAGAGTGATACCGCCGAGAAGCCGCTCCCGACGCGCACCCTTCCCTCCTCGAGGACCCTCGCGTAAACCCTGCTCCAGCCGGGGTTTACCTTTTGCGCGATACGTTTGTAGCGTTTGTCGGAAAAGGAATCTTTGATCGTCTTGCACGGTGCGGTATAGGACGCAATCTCGAGCACCGAATCGCCGGCCCGCCACACCGAACCCGGCGCGACCAGACCCCAGTCCACCCCGGAGACCGTGAGATTCTCGCCCGTGGTCCCGAATCCGATCGGATGCCCTTCGTTCTGCAGCGCCTCGATCAGCTCCACGGAGTAGATGCACACCGCGCGGTCGGGCCCTCCATGCAGCTTCCTGTTCGCCTGCGCGTCGCCGTACACGCCGTTGCGCGAGATCCACGCATCCCGGCGGCCGCTCTTGGGAACGCCGCCGCCTGAAACGTTGATGGACTCGATGATCCCGGCGGCCGCTCCTTCGGTCACGATCCGCCGTCCCCGCGCGATCGCGGCGAGCGCATGCACCTCACAGGGATTCCTCCATTCGTCGTCCGGAAAAGCACTTCCAGCTCCATTCGCAGCTGCGCTTCCAGCGCATGGTCCGCCGACAGAAACGCGAGGCTCCATCCACTGAATCGCGCGCGCAGCACCTCGCCGAATCTCGAATACAGATTCCTCAGCTCGCGCGACACCCCTACCCGCACTCCGTACGGCGGATTGGTGATGATCCATCCCGCCGCGCCATCCACGTGCGCCTCCGAAACGGAAGCGACCGCCCACTCGATGTCGCCAACCACCCCCGCGCGCTCGGAGTTCTCCGCGGCCGCGCCGATCGCACCCTCGTCCCGGTCGGAGCCGACGATTATCAGCCCGGCTGCCTCCACGACATCGGACTCAGCCTCGCGCCGCATGTGGGACCACAGGCCGGCATCGATCCAGGGCCACTGCTGGAATGAAAACACGCGACCGAGACCGGGCGCGATCCGCTTCGCCAGCATCGCCCCTTCTATAGGAATGGTGCCCGACCCGCAAAACGGATCGAACAGGGGCTCGTCCGGTTTCCACTCCGCTGCCAGGAGCATCGCGGCCGCGATGGTTTCCCGCATCGGCGCCTTGGCCACCGCGCGCCGGTACCCGCGCATGTGCAGCAGCGCTCCCGAGCTGTCCATGTTGACCGTGCACTCGTCGCGCTCCAGGCGCACGACCACGAGCTGCGCGCCCTCGCCCTCATGCTCTTCCGCGGCCTCGCCTTCCGAATGCTCCCCGCCCGTGCCGTCGCGGATGGCGCGCGCGACCCGCTCGGCGACGGCGTCCGAGTGGTACAGGCGGGATTTGCGCGACGTGACGCGGATTCGGAACGGCCGGCCGGGCGCGATGAACTTCGCCCACGGTATCTTGGCCGCATGCCGCTCGAGCTCCGCGAACGTCCGCGCCTGAAAGCGCGCGAGCCTCACGATCACGCGACTGGCCGTCCGGAGGTGGAGATTCGCGGCGTACACTTCGCGCAGTCCACCTTTGAACGTGACGCCGGCGGCGCTCACGTCGTCGACCGCGATGCCCATCGCCGCGAGCTCGCCGGCCGTGATTCGCGAGAGACCCGGCGCGGTGATGGCGAACGCTTCGATCGGGTCGGAAGATTGAGGCACGGCCTGAGGTTACTGCTTTGACCGGAAAATGAAAGCCGCGACGGAATCGGATCTGGCGGCCGCCGCCGAGATCATCTCCCGCGGCGCCGAGCCGTCGGCGCAGTCGGTGTTCCTTGGCGACAAGGCGCTGCTGTTCAATGACAGCAGGACCGCTTTCGTCTCGTACGGAAAGATCCGGTGCAGCTGGATCGCCGCGGGCGATCCGGTCGGTCCGCCAGCGGAGCTGTCGCCTATGATCGAGGCGTTCGCGCGCGCCGCGGCCGCGGCCGGAGCGTGGCCGGCGATCTACAAGATCACGCCCCGGAACATGCACGCGTATCTGGAGCACAATTTTCTGGTCGGCAAAGTCGGCGAGATGGCGCGCGTTCCCGCGCGGGACTTCACGCTCGACGGCTCGCGGCGGCGGCGGCTCAGGCGCAGCCAGAAGCAGGCGCGCGAGAGCGGCGTAACCTGCGAGGTGATTCCCGCGCGCGACGTCGGCCGGCTGCTCCCGGAGCTGAAGCCCGTGTCCGACGACTGGCTCCGCCAACGGCGCGGGCGGGAGAAAGGCTTCTCGCTCGGCGCGTTCGACGCCCCATATCTGAGCCGCTTCCCTTCCGTGATCGCCCGCGTGGACGGGAAGATCGCGGCGTTCGCCACGATATGGTCGTCGGATAGCAAGCGCGAGCTCGAGATCGATCTGATGCGCTCGCGCGCGGACGCGCCCTCGGGAACCATGCACGCGATGCTGGTCGATCTCATCGCGTGGGCGGGGCGGGAAGGATACGACAGCGTAAGCCTCGGAATGTCCCCGCTCGCCGGCGTCAGTCCGCTTGGCGAAGGCGGACGCGTGCAGCCGCTGCGGCGGATGCTCACCAGACTATCGGGCCGCTTCTACAACTTCGAGGGACTGCGCGAGTTCAAGCAGTCCTTCGATCCGGAGTGGGAGCCGCGCTACCTGGCGAGCAGCCCCGGAATCGCGCGGTCGCTGGTGCTCGCGCATCTCGCCGCGCTCACCTCCGGCGGCATCGCCGGAATGTTCAGGAAGTAGCCGGAACCGCGCGCGAGTCGCGCGCGCGCCGCTTCGCGAGCCACACCCACAGGCGCCATGCGAGCAGCGACGCGATGATCGCGAGATAGACGAGCGGCAGGAAGGTGTCCTTCTTCACCGCCCACAGGTAATGAATGGTCCCGGTAATGGCCGCGACGTAGATCAGCCTGTGCAGCTTGTTCCAGCGCTTTCCCCCCAGACGCCGCACCCACCCCTTCGTCGAGGTGACGGCGAGCGGCAGCAACAGCAGCCAGGTCGCCATCCCGATCGTGATGTACGGATGCTTCACGATGTCTTCGACGATGTCGCCCACGTCGAAGAACATGTCGAGGCCGATGAACGCGGACAGGTGCAGCGTCGCGTAGAAGAAAGCGAACAGCCCCACCATTCGGCGGTACTTGATCAGCTCGTTCCAGCCCGTGAGACGGCGGAGGGGAGTGACCGCCAGCGTGATGGCGATGAAGCGCAGCGCCCAGCGTCCGGTGCGCAGCTCTATCTCCTCGATCGGATTGGCGCCGAGCTCGTCGTTGAACGCTTCCCAGACGAGCAGCCCGAGCGGCGCGAGCGCCGCGGCGAAGACGAGCGGCTTGATTACGCTGGTGCGGCGCGAGCTCGTCGTCCTCTCAGTAATTCCGGCGCAGATCCATTCCGGCGTACATCCGGGCGACCTGGTCGCCGTACCCGTTGAACATCAGCGTGCGGCGGCGGAGAAACTCGCCGATGCGGCGCTCCTTGTTCTGGCTCCAACGCGGATGATCCACTTCCGGATTCACGTTCGAGTAGAAGCCGTATTCGGACGGCGCGGCCTTGTTCCACGCGGTCTGCGGCTGCCGGTCGGTGAATCGCATCTTCACGATTCCCTTGATGCTCTTGAAGCCGTACTTCCACGGCACGACCAGCCGCAGCGGCGCGCCGTTCTGATTGGGCAGAGGGCGGCCGTAAAGCCCGGTCGCGAGAATTGCCAGCGGGTGCCGCGCCTCATCGAGACGAAGTCCTTCCGTGTACGGCCAATCGAGAACGCTCCTGCGCTGTCCGGGCATCTGCCGGGGATCGAGCAGCGTCGTGAACTCGACGAACCGCGCCTGCGAGGTCGGCTCGACGCGGTTGATGAACGCGGCGAGCGAAAATCCGAGCCACGGGATCACCATCGACCAGCCTTCGACGCAGCGTAGCCGGTATATCCGCTCTTCCTGCGCGACTGGTCGAACGATGTCCTCGAGGTTGTAAACCGCGGGCCTCTTCACCATCCCTTCCACCGCGACGCTCCACGGACGGGTGCGAAACGAGCCCGCGTTGCGCGCGGGCTCCTCTTTCCCCGTCCCGAACTCGTAGTAGTTGTTGTAGCTGGTGACGTCTTCATACGGCGTCAGCTTGTCGGAGCTCTGCTCGTCGCTCGGCGACGCCTTCAGGCAGCCCGGCAACGCGCCGGTCGCGGCCGCCACGCCAAGGAGGCCGCTGGTGGCGATGAAGGATCTGCGGTTGAGATACAGCCTCTCATCCGTGATCTCGCTGGCGCGAATGTCGTCCGGCCGCCTGATCAACATCTGGATTCCCCCAGCCAAGTCCCTACAAGCCAATAGCCAATAGCCAATAGCTCAGTTACCACGGAATAGTTCCTGCCCTTATACCCCGCGATGCCCCAAACTATAACAAAAGCGGACGCCGTCGCCTGTCTTCGCGACCGGTTCGGCCATAAGGACTTCCGGCGCGGCCAATGGGAGCCCGTTCACGCGCTCCTGGACGGGCGGGACGTCCTCGTCGTCATGCCGACGGGCAGCGGCAAATCGCTCATCTATCAGCTCGGAGCCGTGCTCCTTCACGGACTGACCATCGTGGTCACGCCGCTCATCGCCCTCATGAAAGACCAGCACGACAAGCTCCTCGCTCAGGGCGTGGACTCGGTCGCGATGCATTCACACCTCTCCACGTCGGAGTCGCGCGAGACGCACCGCCAGATCAGCGAAGGCGAGGGCGACATCCTGTACCTGACGCCCGAGCGATTCAAGGACCGCGATTTCTTCGAGCATCTGCTCGGCCGCGAGATCAGCTTGTTCGTCGTTGACGAGGCGCATTGCGTCAGCCAATGGGGTCACGATTTTCGCCCCGACTACCTGGCGCTCGGCAACATCGCGAAGCGGCTGGGGCGCCCACCCGTCCTGGCGCTGACGGCGACCGCCACGGCCGAAGTGCAGAAGGACATCGTGCGCCAGCTCGGAATGAAGGATCCGCACGTGACCATCACCGGTTTTGCACGGCCCAACCTGCGGTTCGAGGTGCGGCGCACGGTGAACGACGGAATCAAGGACGCGGTGGTCGAGCGCACGCTCGGCGACGGCGATGGAGTGGGCGTCATATACGTCGCCACGGTAAAGGAAGCGGAGCGGCTGCACGCCAAGTTCCGCGAGCGATACCCGATCGCGATCTACCACGGCAAGATGCCGGCGGCGGACCGGAAGGAAGCGCAGGAGATGTTCATGGCGAACAAGATCAAGGCGATCATCGCCACCAACGCTTTCGGGCTCGGGATAGACAAGCACGATCTGCGGTTCGTGCTTCACTACCACTTCCCGGGCTCCATCGAGGCGTACTATCAGGAAGCGGGACGCGCCGGCCGGGACGGAAAGCCCGCGATGTGCACGCTGCTGTACCGGGTGGAAGATCGCCGGATCCAGTCGTACTTCCTCGGAGGCAAATATCCCGAGGTAGAGGAAGCCGCGCGCGTCGCGATCGCGCTCGAGCAGTATCCGCAGGGTCAGCCGGTCGCCGGAACGGACATCTCCGAGCAGACGGGTGTGGCGCTGCGAAAAACGCGGATCGTATTCTCATTGCTCAAGCGGCACGGCGTCGTGCGCGAGCACCGGGATGGCAAGTGGGAGCGCCTCGCCGACCGTCTGACATCGGTCAACCTCAGCGCTGATCTGCTGGACTATGAAGAGCGTCGGGAGCGCGACCAGCAGAAGCTCCGCACGATGATCGAGTTCTGCCAGACGGCAGAATGCCGGACGCGCTTCATCCTCGAGCATTTCGGCGAGGAAGTCGAGGCCGACTGGCGCTGCGGCAACTGCGACGCCTGCGACCAGATCGACAACTGGGAGATCGGGCCGGAGGCCGCCGCGGAGAAAGCGACGGCCTGATCTACGTGCCGGCTCTGCGCGCCTCGCCGAGACTAGACCGTCAGCTTCGCGTCGAGCTGGATGTCTACGTTCCCCTTGAGAGCCGTGGATACCGGGCAGCCGTTTTTCGCTTCGTTCGCGATTCGTTGAAAGGTCGCCTCGTCCAGCCCGGGCACCGTCGCGCGGGTGGTGAGCTTCATCGTCGTGATCTTGAAGCCGTCGCCGACCTTCTCCACGGTGCAATGGGCATCGGACTCCACGCGCGTAGGCGCGGTCCCGTTCTTCTCCAGAGCGCCGCTCAGCGCCATGCTGAAGCACGCGGCCTCGGCGGCAGCGAGCAGCTCCTCGGGGTTGGAGCCTGTCCCTTCCTCGAATCTCGAGCTGAAGTTGTAGGCTCCGCTTATCGCGCCGCCTTCACCGCGGAAGTTTCCCTTTCCGCCCTTCAAGCCTCCTTCCCAAACCGCGCTCGCTTTTCTCGTCGGCATGCTTTCTCCTCTGTTTCGTTTTGACAGCCCCGGGATCAGAAACCTAATGAAGCGCTACATTCCTTCGTCCATCTGAAAGGGGAGGCAGACATGGCGGGCCGGCCGCAGAGCTACGCGAACCACAAGCGGGTATATCCGCTCTTTCATCTTTTCCTCTCGCCCGTCCTCATCGCGAACTTCGCGTTTCGCCTGATTGACGCGATTCGGGAGCCTTCCTTCGACTCGGCCTGGGCCGCGCTCGTCGCGGCGGCGCTGTACGGAATCGCTTTCTCCGCGCGCCACATGGCGTTGATTCTGCAAAACCGGCTCATCAGCCTCGAGCAGCGGCTGCGACTCGCGCAGATCCTTCCGGACGACCTCCGCGGGCGGGTGGGCGAGCTCAAGCTCGGCCAGCTAATTGCGCTTCGCTTCGCGTCCGACGAAGAGCTGCCCGCGCTGACGCGGCGCTGCCTCGCCGGGGAATTCGCCAAAAACGACGACATCAAGCGCGCAGTCACGAATTGGCGGCGCGATACACTCAGAGTCTGACGGAACACATGGAGATCGCATGGCAGACGTGACCATCACGGTCAAGCAAACCGGCGCCTACGCCATCGAGGGTGACATCCGCCTCGTGGACCATCTTGGCCAAGAGATTCCCACGACTCCCGGAAAGCGAGTCTCGCTGTGCCGGTGCGGCGCGTCCACTACGAAGCCGTTCTGCGACGGCACGCACAGCCGGATCGGTTTTCTGGCGGCTGAGAAGGCCCAGCAGGATTTCGATCAGAACAAGGCGCCCTGACAAGGGCGCTGGTCACACGGCCAGCAGCGCCCGGTGCCACGAGCCGCCCGCGGGCAGCTCGAACCTCTCGCGTAATTCGCCCATCGACGTGATGCTCGTGTCGAACACGATCGTGTCCGGCCCGATCGCTCCGCTGGACGAAAGTGTCGCGAATTCTTCGCGCGAGGCGCTGAGCACTCCGTCCGGCTCGCCGCGATAGTAGACGTTGCCCCTCGACAGCAGCGACACGCCGCTCTCCTTCTCGAAGTCGGCGAGCTTGCGGTACAGCCCGTCGATGGAGCAGCCGGACGCGTCCGCGGCATTCTGGTCCACGCCGATCACGAGGAAGCGGCCCTCGCGCAGCTCGCGCCCGCACGTCAGCGGGCTGCCATGGGCGGCCCACTGCGCGAGAAATCCGTCCGTGATCGAGAGCAGAGCCGATGCGCTGTCATCATCCAACGCCGGCTCCGCCGCGAACACCCACACGCGGGATTCGTCGCCCAGAGATTCGAATGGAACGAGTGGCATGCTTCAATCTACCCTGGCGGCACACCGCTTCGTCCTGGCGCGCGCTGGACGCGGCTTCACGACGGCGGGCTGATCGAGGCTGCGCCAGAGATACCAGCACGCGACAGTCCTGTACGGCGCCCACGCGCGTCCAAGCTGCTCCATTTTCCGCTCGCTTGGCCGCTTCCGCAATCCGTAGGTCCGCTGAATCGCGTTCTGAATTCCGAGGTCGAGCGTCGGCAGCACGTCGGGCCGGCCGAGGCGGAACATGAGGAACATCTGCGCCGTCCATCTTCCGATCCCTTTCACCGCCGTCAGTCGAGCGATCAGCTCCTCGTCGGTCATCGCATCTATCTCGTCGAGGCTCAGCTCTCCCGACGACACCGCCCGCGCGAGATCCTTGATGTAGGAAATTTTCTGGCGGGATAGTCCCGCGGCCCGGAGCCGCGCGTCCGGAATCGTCGCCACCGACCGCGGCTTGCCGCCCGCGGCGTCGAGCAGATCGCGGAATCTGCCGTGTATGGTGGCCGCCGCCTTCACCGACAGCTGCTGCGAGACGATCGATCGGGCGAGCGCGTCGAAGTGGGTTCCGTCCGTCCGCAGCGCGACGCGGTAGGGCCCGACCCGCGCGAGCAGCGCGGCCAGAACGGGGTCCGAACGCTTCAGGTGTCGCACGGCTGCGCGGTGCAGCCCGGGGGTGTACGGTCGCGGCTTTTTCATGGGGCCCGGCCCGGGGGAACAGTCACAGGGAAATGGTATATTACGATGATTGATCCCGCATGCAGGCGCCTGTTCTGCGCGCCCGGCGGGCAACCTTTGTCTTCCTCATGGAGTAGGTGGATGAATTCCTGCGTGAAGCTCTTGGCTGGACTGGCGTGTGTATCCGCCCTCACCGCACGACCCGCATTGGCGCAGGATGACGCCTGCAACGTGGACCAGAATGCGCCCCAATTCGTCGGGCGCGCTTTCTTCGCCGTACAGAAAGGCATCGCGACACTGAACGGCAACGGCGATCCCGCCACGGACGCGAGAACCGCTGTGCGGCTCCTGACGGACCCCGATGCGCGCGATCGCGACAAGAATCCGGCCGGCCAGGCCTTCACGCTGGGTCAGGCCCTCGCGCTGCTGCTCACCGAGTCTTCGGCGCCGGTACACGGGACGCGTGCGGATTTCGGGTTCGCCACCGACCGCGAAGCGTCCACGGACCTGTACGTGCTCGCCGATTCCGTCTTCACCGTAGTCGAGACCACGGTCCCCCAGTGCAAGGGGCAGGTCGCCGCGTGGCGCCAGGGAGCGCCGTGGGTCGGGACCATGAACAAGGCATTGGCGGCCCTGAGCGAAGGCCGCCTCGATACCGCCGAAGCGCTGGCGCGCCGCGCGCTGATCCTCGACCGTAACGCGCCGTATGCGTACGTAGTGCTTGGCGGCGTTGCGCGGCAGCGGCTCGCCGTGGCCAGCGCTGCCGACAGGCCGCGGTTCTACGCCGCGTCGCGCGAGCACCTGGGAAGAGCGCTCGAGATCGCACAGACCGACACCTCTTACGGCGACGTGATCCGTAGCTCGCACTACGAGCTTGGTGAGCTGGTCGCAGCGTCGATAACCGACGCCCCTGCCGGCGAGCGCGCGATGCGCGCGCGCGAAGCCGCCGAGCACTTCAAGCATTACGCCTCGCTGGCGGAATCCGACCTGCAGAGGGCGGACGCGCTGCAGAAGATCGGGGAGGCCTTTGCCGCCGTGAACGACACCGCCTCGATTCGCGCGGTCTACATGGGAGTCGCGTCGAATCTGAACGCGTACGGCGAGCGCTCGCTGCTCACCAGCGGGATTCTGGCTACGCGCTTCGGCACGCCCACGGAAGCAGCCGCGTTTTATCGCGCGGTTCTCGAGGCCAATCCATACCACCGGGACGCGCTTCGAAACCTGGCCGTGACGCTGGTCAAGCTGAATGACTTCCCGGCGCTGCTGCCGATCTCGCAGCGGCTGGCCGCGCTCGACCCGAACAACCCGGAGAACTGGGTATTCCACGCGTACGCGTATGCGGGCATCTCCGAGCGCGCGACCAACGCAGCGCAGCGGCGCGCGCTCGCTGATTCGTCCACGAAGTACGACCGCATGTCCACGGAGATGCCGGTTCGGGTGACTTTCACCGAGTTCTCTCCGATGGAAGCCGAGGCGCGGCTGGGCGGCACCATCGAGAATCTCGGGACAACGCCGCAGACGTACTCGCTGGTGGTCGAGATGATCGACCGTGCCGGCAACGTCCTCGCGACCGAGACGGTGCAGGTCGGACCAGTGGCGGCGAAGGGAACCGGAGCGTTCTCCGTTACCGGGAAGGCGGCCGGGATAGCGGCGTTCCGATATAAGCCGCTTCAATAAGAAGGTTTGCATCACGAAGGCCCGCGGCGTTTGCCGCGGGCCTTTTTTTTCGCGCTACGCCGGCCTCGGAAGCATGACCGGATCGCCGCCAACCAGCGCGCCGACAATCCAGAACTTGTCTCCGTCGTACCAGAACATCGCGACCTGCTCGAGCTCCCGCGCCAGCGCCGTCGCGGCCTCGCGGTCCATGACCGCGGCCACGCTGGCCTCGCA